>CBDUEE010000337.1:0-2329 GCA_965366105.1 uncultured Flavobacterium sp.
CCATACTCCAGATAAATTATGTTTCAACTGTTCTGGTTTTTCCAATGCCTTCATAAGGACTTCTTTGAATGTCTCGTAATAATTCAGATACTTTCTTTAGAATTTTCTTCTTCCCTGATTTGTTCCAAAGTAATATGTCATTTTGCGCTTTTTTAGAAAAAACTATTTCCATAGTTTGTCTATTTCTTCCAATGACATTTTTATTCCTTTTCCTTGCTTTAATTCTTCTCTTGCTTCTAAAATTTCTTTTACAAACTCAGGGTTGTAGGGCTTTTCAATTTTTTCAATAATTTCAAATCCAAGCGACTTTGCCAATGATTTTAACACTGGAAAATCTTTCTTCTTTACATTTTTTAAAACAATATCCATAGCTATTTAAATTTAAATAAATTTTCTAACCTACTGAACCTTCTAAACTAATCTCTAGCAATTTCTGAGCTTCTACTGCAAATTCCATTGGCAACTTATTCAAAACATCTTTACTAAAACCATTTACGATTAAAGCAATTGCTTTTTCAGTTGGAATTCCACGTTGGTTACAATAAAAAACTTGGTCTTCACCAATTTTTGAAGTCGTAGCCTCGTGCTCAATTTTAGCCGTTGGATTTTTAGTTTCGATGTACGGGAAAGTATGCGCTCCACAATTGTTACCCATAAGTAACGAGTCACATTGTGAAAAGTTTCTCGCATTATCTGCATTAGGTCCAATTTTAACTAAACCACGGTAACTGTTTTGTGATTTACCTGCAGAAATACCTTTAGATATAATAGTCGATTTAGTGTTTTTACCTAAATGGATCATTTTTGTTCCCGTATCTGCTTGCTGGTAATTATTAGTCACTGCAATCGAATAAAATTCACCTACTGAATTATCTCCTTTTAAGATAACTGATGGGTATTTCCAAGTCACAGCAGAACCTGTTTCTACTTGTGTCCAAGAAATTTTAGCGTTTTTCTCGCAAATTCCTCTTTTAGTCACAAAATTGAAAACGCCACCTTTACCTTCTTTATTTCCAGGAAACCAGTTTTGTACGGTTGAATATTTTATTTCGGCATCTTCCATTGCGATTAATTCAACAACAGCTGCGTGTAATTGATTTTCATCACGACTTGGAGCTGTACAACCTTCAAGGTAACTTACATAACTTCCTTCGTCAGCGATTAAAAGTGTTCTTTCAAACTGTCCTGTTCCTGCTTGATTGATTCTAAAATAAGTCGAAAGTTCCATTGGACAACGTACTCCTTTTGGAATATAACAGAAAGATCCATCAGAGAAAACAGCTGAATTTAGCGCCGCGTAGAAATTATCTTTTTGTGGTACAACAGTTCCTAAATGCTTGCGAACTAATTCCGGATGCTCCTTGATAGCTTCAGAAATACTCATAAAGATAATTCCTTTTTCGCCTAATGTTTTCTTGAATGTGGTTGCTACAGAAACCGAATCTACAACAATATCCATCGCTACATTATTCATCATTTTTTGCTCATCAACAGAAATACCTAGCTTTTTATACATTTCTAAAAGTTCTGGATCTACATCATCCAGCGTTTTAGTAGGATCTATTACTTTTGGAGCTGAATAATAGGAAATGGCTTGAAAATCTGGTTTGGTATAATGCACATTAGCCCATTCAGGCTCAGTCATTAATTGCCAAGCACGAAAAGCTTCTAAACGCCAGTCGGTCATCCATTGTGGTTCTCCTTTTTTTTGTGATATGGCACGAACAATATCCTCATTTAAACCAATAGGAAAAGTTTCGGATTCTAAATCCGTGTAAAATCCGTACTCGTATTCTTTAGTTTCGAGTTCGATTTTTAAATCGTCTTCGGTATATTTTGACATATTTTTTTGTTTAATGTTTTACAAAGAGAAACTCTCTCCGCAACCACAAGTTCTATTGGCATTAGGATTATTAAAAACAAATCCTTTTCCATTTATTCCTCCTGAAAATTCTAGTATTGTACCGGCTAAGTATAGAAAAGATTTTTTTTCTACAGCAATTGTTATGTCGTTGTCAATGAAAATTTTATCATCTTCATTTTTAGTTTTATCAAATTTTAAATCATAAGATAATCCAGAACATCCGCCGCTTTTAACACCAACTCTTACATAGTCTGTTGCAGCATCAAAACCATCATCTTTCATAAGATCGATAATTTTTTTTCTTGCAGTGTCAGAAACTTTAATCATAAGTTCGTTTTTATTTGTTTAAAAAGATATTAAGTGAGTTAAAAAATCTCTTTTAAAAGTATTTTTTGGAGGCTCAAATAATTCCTTATATTGATTTTGTCTAAATTAAGGACAAAGATACTATATAAAAAGCTTTTT
>CBDUEE010000338.1:0-2326 GCA_965366105.1 uncultured Flavobacterium sp.
CTTTTATTATCCCGAAATGCGAATCAAGAAACGGTAAACGAATTTATTGCATTGACAGAAAATTGTGAAATAGCTCGTTATGCGCCATCATCAAGCGCTACGATACAACAAGATTTTGATAAAGCGGTATTTATAATCTCTGAATTAGAAAAGCAGATATAAAGAATGAGCTACTAAGACACAAAGATTTTTAGTACATAAAGCTATCACAAGTTATTTTTTAAAGTTGAATATTTTAAAAAATAGAGGATTAAAATCTTTGTGGCAAAAAGAAATAAAATGAAAAATATACTATACCTATTCTTACTTTCAACCCAAATTTTCTTTGCCCAAAATGGCTTTGAAAAAGGAAATTCTTTCTATGAAAAAGGAAATTACGTGGATGCAGCAATTGCTTACGAAAGTGTTTTAAATAGCAATCAGCAATCGTCGGAGCTTTATTTTAATTTAGCAAATACGTATTACAAATTAAATAAAGTAGCGCCAGCAATTTATTATTATGAAAAAGCATTGGTACTTAATCCAAAAGATCAAGAAGCCATAAATAACTTAAAATTTGCTCATAAAAGAACTATTGATGAGGTCAAAGTCATTCCTAAAGTAGGTTTTGCTAAGTTAGTTCGTGATTTCACAGGAATTTATCATTATAACACCTGGGGATGGGCAACTGTTGGGTTGGCAACGCTATTTTTATTGTTCTTTATTGGCTATTATTTTTCCCAAATTACAGTTTGGAAACGAATTTTCTTCATTGCAATGTTTATTACTATTTTGCTACTGCTCATAAGTGTTTCTTCGGCTATTTTTGAAAAAAGATATTTCGACACCGAGAAACCCGCTATCGTTTTTGCCGAAATGGCTAACGTAAAAAGCGAACCTAGAGATGGTGGTAAACCTCTTTTTTTATTGCATGAAGGAACAAAAGTCTATGTAAAGGAAATTATTGGTAAATGGAAGAAAATACAACTTACAGATGGAACCGAAGGTTGGATAGAAAGTAGCGCCATTAAGGAAGTGAAGTGAGCAATGACATTCTTAAAGCTTCTAGTTATTGGAAGGCTGGAAGCTTTAAATAAATTATAAATTTTGATTAATTAAGCTTTCTTCTTCATTTCCTCATATCCTTTTTTGATGGATGGAAAAACAGATCCAGCTATTTTTTGAATCGGATTGAAAAAAATAGAATTGTCAAGTGTTTCTTTTTTAGCCAAGTAATTATTGTAATTTATTTTTTCGAAAATAGAAAAAACTATACTTACAATCAGAATGGTTTTTAGCACTCTAAAAAAGCCGCCGCCAAGTTTGTTTAACCATCCTAAAAAAGCAAAATCAGCTATTCCGGTCAAGAACTTTCCCAACATATTTATAACAATTACTACTACTACAAAAGTAAGGACAAAAGCAACAATCTGAATAGTATTGGGATTCCATTTTACAATACCCATTAAAATCTCCTTGATGAAAGAAGAAAATTTTACTGCAAAATAAATTCCCAGGATTAATGAAATTAGCGAAGCAAGTTCAACAAAAAGGCCGTTAACTAAACCTTTATAGAAAGCAAAAACCAATAAAGCGCACAAAATAATATCCAAAAATCCCATAGTAATTTGATAATAAATAGAGAGCGCAAATATAAAAGAATTGTTCTATATCAATTGCCAATTTTCAACTTCTTATCTTTGCAAAAATAATTGGAATAGCAACTTTAGTAATTTGTCTTTTTTTAGACACTTCGTAAATCTAAAATCGTTAATCTGCAATCAAAAAATAACATGTCAAGAGACACACAACTTAAAGAACGCTGGGAACAGCTTGTAAATATACTCTCCAATCAATTTTCACAAGGTGAAGACTTAGATTTAGATGCCATTATATATTTAATTGGAGTACAAGAACTTGGTAAAGTACATCGAGAATACAAAAAAGATGAGAAACTAAACCTTATGCACATCGCCATTTGTCGATTATTAGAGCCTTATGGTTTCTATGAATTCGAATTTTTCGATGAGGATGGTTGGCCACATTATATCGTCAAAGAGGAGTTACCACCGCTAAAAGCGGGAGAACAATCTGTTTTAATGAAAGAAGCAATTGTTAATTATTTTCTAGAAAGAGAAGTAATACAATAGTATTTATCACTTCTTTTTAGTGTTTAGAAAAAAAGACCTTAGCTTGAAGAAACGTTTATAGATTATTTTGAATCCTAACGAAGATCAAAAATTAATCTCACAATTTAGAACGGAAACTTTAAACTTTACAAGGTAAACTTAGAACAAATTACTTATTTTTGCACTCTCAATTATGGAATGAAAATGATAGACAAGAT
>CBDUEE010000339.1:0-2322 GCA_965366105.1 uncultured Flavobacterium sp.
GGTTTACGCACTGTTCTGGAAGTAAAACATAGCAAATAAATTATTTATAGAAACCATCCAAAAAATAAATTGGATGGTTTTTTTATTTATCCCTAAGAGAAAAGTAAAGTTTTTATTGTTACTAATTCACTTTTTGGAATAGATTTCAATTTACTAAAAAGCTAAAGAGTGTTCGTTGTGTCTTTGTGCCTTAGTGGCAAATGAAAAAAGTTGGGCAAATCTTTGCTGTGCTATAAAGACCTAACATTAAAACAATCTTGTAAAAATTCACTATTCTCAATTTATTATTCATAATTAACCCTAAATTTGCAGTCGTTCCCAAAAGGTGAACAGTTGAAACAAAATAAAATTTGGATATGTATAGAAGTCATAATTGTGGCGAATTGAACGCCTCGCATATTAATACAGAAGTTACACTTGCCGGTTGGGTTCAAAAATCGCGTGATAAAGGATTTATGAATTGGGTTGATTTACGTGACCGTTATGGAGTTACGCAGTTAATTTTTGACGAAGGTCGTTCCAATAAAGAAGTTTTTGAATTGGCAAAAACTTTAGGACGTGAGTTCGTTATCCAAGTAAAAGGAACTGTTATTGAGCGTGAAGCCAAAAATAAGAATATGACTACTGGTGATATCGAAATTTTAGTAACTGAATTGAATATTCTTAATGCATCGCTTACGCCGCCTTTTACTATAGAAGACGAAACCGATGGTGGAGAGGATATTCGAATGAAATACCGCTACCTTGACATTAGAAGAAATCCTGTAAAAAACAGTCTTCTTTTTCGTCACAAAGTAGCAATGGAAGTGCGTAAGTATCTTTCTGATTTGGATTTTTGTGAAGTAGAAACTCCTTATTTGATAAAATCTACTCCAGAAGGAGCAAGAGATTTTGTAGTTCCTTCTCGAATGAATGAAGGGCAATTTTATGCTTTGCCACAATCACCACAAACCTTCAAGCAATTATTGATGGTAGGTGGAATGGATAAATATTTTCAAATCGTAAAGTGTTTTCGTGATGAAGATTTAAGAGCAGACAGACAGCCTGAGTTTACACAAATTGATTGTGAAATGGCATTCGTTGAGCAAGAAGATATTTTAAATATTTTTGAAGGCTTAACCCGTCATTTATTGAAAGAAATAAAAGGAATGGAAGTAGATAAATTTCCTAGAATGACATACGATCATGCCATGAAAACTTATGGAAATGATAAGCCAGACATTCGTTTCGGAATGGAATTTGGTGAATTGAATGAATTTGCACAACACAAAGAATTTCCAGTATTCAACGCAGCAGAATTGGTTGTTGGTATTGCAGTTCCTGGAGCAGGAAGTTATACCCGTAAAGAAATTGATGCATTAATTGACTGGGTAAAACGTCCGCAAGTTGGTGCATCGGGAATGGTTTATGTAAAATGTAATGAAGACGGAACGTATAAATCTTCTGTGGATAAATTTTACGATCAAAATGATTTAACAAATTGGGCAAAAACAACAGGAGCTAAACCTGGCGATATGATTTTTGTTCTTTCTGGTCCAGCTGATAAAACACGTACACAACTAAGTGCTTTGCGTATGGAGGTTGCCACTCGTTTGGGTTTAAGAAATCCAGCTGAATTTGCACCATTATGGGTAGTTGATTTTCCTTTGTTAGAATTTGATGAAGAAAGTGGACGTTACCACGCCATGCACCATCCATTTACTTCTCCTAAGCCAGAGGATATGCATTTATTAGAAACGGACCCAGGAAAAGTTCGTGCTAATGCCTATGATATGGTTTTAAATGGAAACGAAATTGGTGGAGGTTCTATTCGTATCCATGATAAAGCTACGCAACAATTAATGTTTAAATATTTAGGTTTTACCGAAGAGGAAGCGAAAGCACAATTCGGATTTTTGATGGATGCATTCCAATTTGGAGCGCCACCACACGGTGGATTAGCTTTTGGATTGGATCGATTGGTTGCTATTTTAGGTGGTCAGGAAACCATTCGTGATTTTATTGCTTTTCCAAAAAACAATTCAGGAAGAGATGTTATGATTGATGCTCCGTCCAAAATTGACGAATCTCAGTTGAAAGAGCTGCATATAAAATTAGATTAAATGTAGTTTGTCGTTATAATTTGTTAGAAGACGTTGAATATCAATATTTTTACAAAATAAAAAGAGTATATGGTATTTCGTATTATATTAAATATTACATTTGCCTCATTATAAATTATTATTACAATTACAATGCGTACAGGTACAGTTAAATTTTTCAATGAATCTAAAGGTTACGGATTCATTACAGACGAAGAAACAGGAAAAGACATTTTTGTTC
>CBDUEE010000340.1:0-2321 GCA_965366105.1 uncultured Flavobacterium sp.
ACGTAAAACATTGCAGCATAAATTTAACTGAAATACATGATTGAAATTAAAGCAGCAGTTGCAATAAATAACCATAGCAAAACACCTTGAAATAAAGGTTTTACACCAACAGATTTTAGAACATTAAAGTTAAGTCCTGCTCCAATTAAAAACAAAGTAATCGTTAATCCAATTTTAGCAATATTTACTAAATAAGGTGCTACATGAGCTGTTTGAGGATGATAAGTATTCAAAAGCATTGCTAATATAAATAGACCAATAAAATATGGAATTTTTATTTTACTCGATTTATTTTTAAATAAAACTGATGTTAATAATGCAACTGGAATGATCCATAAAGCTCTAGCTAATTTTACCGTAGTTGCAATTTGCAAAGCTTCAGGTCCGTATTTATTTGCCGCACCTACTACTGAACTCGTATCGTGAATAGCAATCGCACACCACAGACCAAATTCCTGTTGGCTAAGGTCTAACCAATGTCCAATTGCTGGAAATAAAAACAATGCAATTGAATTCAAGATAAAAATTACTCCCAGCGCTACGGAAGTTTGCTTCTCATCCGACTTGATCACTGGAGCAATTGCAGCAATAGCACTTCCACCACAAATAGCAGTTCCACAAGAAATTAAGTGAGACGTTTTCTTTTCAATATTCAACCATTTACCGATAAAGAAACCTAAAATTAAAGTACAAAATATAGAAGCAACTGTAAAGATAAATCCTTCTTTCCCAGCTGATAAAGCACTATTAACATTCATTCCAAAACCAAGTCCAACAACTGAAACTTGCAATAAAATACTAGTTGCTTTATGATTCAATTCTAAAAAAGGATGTCCTGAAAGATTGGCTACAACTAATCCCATCAATAAAGCAACTGGAGGTGATATAAACCCCGATAGACATAAAATCGTTAATAAAACAAAGATTATTTTTTGAAATATTGGACTTACTTTTAGAAAAGCACCACTATCTTTTTTAGGCATTGCATTATCATTTTTCACAATAAAGTTATTTAATTATTACTGTACAAAGGTCAGAAGTTTAAACAACATTCAATAATCACAAAAAACAATCTAGTATAACTCCAGGTTATAGTAACTGGAGATTATTTTTATGAATAAATTAGAAAGAGATTCTTTTCGACCCTGAAGACTAATGATATAAAAATAACGTTCCATACTTAGATTTTTTATATCTAAAATTGTTAATTCATTATTTTTTAGCTCCTTTTGAATCGCGTGAATGGACATAAAAGCAACACAATCAGAGTTCAACAAATAGGATTTTATACTTTCTGTACTTCCTAATTGCATTTCAACATTCAAATCTGAAAATTTGATTTCAAGCGTTTTTAAAGCATGCTCAATAACTTCAAGTGTGCCAGAACCTTGCTCCCGAATTAGAAAATTCATCTTCTTTAGATCTTCTTGAGTCACTTCCTCTTTTTTTACAAGTGAATGAGAACTTCTACAGACCAATACTAATTCATCTTTTAAAAACTGAGTATATTTTATAGACTTATTTTTAGATTGTCCTTCAACAATACCAATTTCAATTTCTTTATTTAGTAAAGCGCTTTCTATTTGTTCCGTATTTCCATTGCGTAAATTGACTTTAATGTTTTCCATTTTCTGATGAAAACGGGCTAAAAGCGGCGGAATAATATATTGAGATATTGTGGTACTCGCTCCTATTCGCAACAATCCAGTTCGTTCATTAATAAGCGAACTCATATCGAAATCTATTTCCCGATAAATCTCAAAAATATTGTTGGTGTGTTTTAGCAATACTTCGCCAGCGTTAGTCAATGAAATTTTAGAACCATTTCTATCAAAAAGTTTGATTTTATATTGTTCTTCTAATTCCTGTATGTGTTTAGAAACTGCAGGTTGCGTTATAAATAATTCGGTTGCCGCTTTTGTAAAACTCAAACGGGTCGCAACGGTGTAAAAAACTTTTAGTCTAAAATCCATAATTGTACTGTTTTGATTTTATTAAAGTAAACCATTGTATTTTCTAACAAACCATTCAGTCGACAGCAAAATTGAAATTAAAACTAATAGCCAAACCCAATCAATCAAAGGAGTTTTAGCAACAACATTTTTTTGTATAGCTTTGTATTCCTTATTTTCTAAAAGTACTTTTATTAAAGTATCTACTTGATCTGGATAATAAGATTTTGCTTGGGTTTGAAGCGCCAATTGCGTTAATTTTTCTATATCGGGGTTAACGAATTGCTTTTCTATATCAAAATCAAGAATTTTAAAACTACTGGAATAAGTACTATTAGAATTCAATTCTTTTACATTAAAACTATAGTT
>CBDUEE010000341.1:0-2319 GCA_965366105.1 uncultured Flavobacterium sp.
AATCAGACTGATTTTGATGAAAACAAAGTAAGTTTCAATACTAATATTGGTCAGTTTTTTACACACAAAATAAAACTAAGCAACAATTATTTATTTGAATATAATTTATTTAACGATTTTACAAGTTTTCGTAAAAAGATCGATTTAAAATCAAATGATTCTTTTTTGAACTTAAATTTCAACGATGATGTTACAATTCTCCAAAAAACGGATGGGTATGTCAATTCTTTTGGGGTCAATTCTAAGCTAACAATAAAAACTCAATTGGGAACTTTTGTCCTAAATGGTGGATCTTCTGTTAATAATGAGTCTTTAAATAATTTTGTAGATGAACTCAATCCGCAATTTAATTCAGAGCTAAACTTAGTGAAAACAAGTAATTATGTAGGACTTAGTTTTAGTAAAAAAAAGATATATAACTTTAATTACTCCGTCGGATTTCGACTAGAAGAATCTCGATTTGAATATCAATTTAAAAAAGAAAACAATTTAACTTTCTTGCCTTTTCTTAATTTTTCTTATGAGATTTCTAAGAAAGCAAGTGTTAATTTGAATTATAAAAGAGATTTTTCAAATATTTCAATTGACAAAATTATCCCTGGAATGTTAATAGAGGATTATAGAACGATTCTTAAAAACGGGAATGTTTTTTACAATGCAATTTTGCCTAAAAACACAATAAGTTTAAACGGTTCTTATTCTAATATACAAACAAATCTTACGTCTTTTTTTGGTCTAGTTTACACCAATAAGTTAAAGGAAGTTGGATTTAACGCTATAAATACGAACAATTTAAGTGTTAGACAATATGATTTTACAGACTTAGATAATTCATCATATCTATTTTTCACAATAGAAAAGAAATTAAAAAGCATTCCTTGGTCGGCAAAATTTGAAACCTTGCAATCCTATTCGAAACGGGAATCCTTTATAAATAATACGAGTAACACTTTTAATGCAGTACAAAGCAAAGCTGGAATTAATTTTTTATCTTATTTTAAATCGAATGATTTTAATGTTAATTTAGGAACAGAATATTTGATAAACAATTCTGTAAATAATTCAAATAATGTTAATAACAAATTTGACAAAACAACCGCGTTCGTGAATTTTAATGGATTAATTTTTAATGATAAATTAAATTGGGAAGTAGAAAGTAAATTTATTCATTTTACGTCTAATAAATCACTTCAAAAAGATGTTTTAGAGATCAGTCCAAGTTTAAAATATAAATTGGAAAATTGGAGTTTCCGTATTAGAGGAGGAAATATTTTAAACATGAGAGATAATAATAAGCGATTATCAGTAGAAAATCAAATTTCTTATTTTAGTGAAACTCAGTTTAGCTCATTGTCAGGTTTTGTAAATTTGGGAGTTTCTTTTTCGTTTTAGTTTTAGTTTGAGATCTTTCAATATCAATTACTATAAATTCTGGAAAGTCAATATAAACGGTACTATTAAGGAAGGAATAGATCAAGAGACATTACAGTCATTCCCTTTCCCGATTGTGATTCATAATTTTATTGAAAAGGAATTAAATTAAATATTTCTAAAAAAATGTATCTTTGGTATAAATACCACCATCTACATGAACGGAACATTAAATAAGGTTATGCTAATTGGTTTTCTTGGCGACGACATCAAAATGCACTATTTTGATGGAGGAAACTGCATTGGTAGATTTCAACTCGCTACGAACGAAGTCTATATCAACAAAACTACAAACGAAAAAATCACCTCTACAGAGTGGCACAACTTGGTTGTACGAAATAAAGCCGCTGAACTTTGTGAAAAATATCTTTCCAAAGGAGACAAAATATACGTTGAAGGCCGAATCAAATCGCGCCAATGGCAAGCGGAAGACGGAAGTACTAAACACACTAGTGAAATTCAAGTAACCGAATTCACTTTTCTAACCACTAAGAAAGAGAATGAAAGTAACAAACAATTTCCTGTAGCTGATGTTCCAAAAAACACTAATTTTGACCCAGAGAAAAATGTCCTGCCTATAAACGACTTGCCATTTTGATTGTTTAACTAATCTTTATTAATTTGGACCCAGAGCCCAGTTTGCCGTTTGTATATGCTATTGACACTACTTTAGCATTTGGTCTTATAGGAATAGTTATTTTACTATTTTGTTCCGCATTATTTTCTGGTGCTGGAGTTGCTTTATTTTCGTTGACACAAAAAGATATCGACGAAATACTGCAAGAAAACAATTCTAAAGGTACTATAATTTCCAAACTTTTAGAAAAACCGAAAAAATTATTAGCAACACTTATGGTCGCTAATAACTTTATCAATATTGCTATAATA
>CBDUEE010000342.1:0-2312 GCA_965366105.1 uncultured Flavobacterium sp.
TTGGCACAACAAGGTTGATGTGACCTACTCTATCTCTACGTACTTTTTTCTCAGTTACTTCAACACCACAACGGTCACAAATGATTCCTTTGTAGCGAATTCTTTTATATTTTCCACAAGCACATTCAAAATCCTTTACAGGTCCAAAAATACGTTCACAGAATAGACCATCACGTTCCGGTTTGTGCGTTCTGTAGTTGATCGTTTCTGGTTTTAAAACCTCACCTCTAGATTCTTTTAAAATAGATTCTGGAGAAGCTAATCCTATCGAAATTTTACTGAATCTTTTTACCGGATTCTTATCTTTATTATTGTTATTTCTATTATTGATCATAGTTTTTACTATTGATTTATTTGCAATTAAAAATTGATTTTTATTATAGTCGAAAGTTTGAAAGCCGAAAGTTGAAAGTCACGTAGGACTTTAAACTTTATGACGTTTGACTTTAAGACTATTAAAACACCTCGAGTTACTTCTCTAAACTTCAAACTAAATTTGAAGCGCTAGTTATAAAAAACAGTGTTTTCTATAAAAAATCGGAACGATTTACGGGTATAAATCCTAAAAACTTCTATAAATGAGTAATCAGTCCCGACAAAACCGAGACTGATTACTAAAAATTTAATCTATTCTTCTAAACGAATATCAAGTCCAAGACCTTTCAATTCATGCATCAATACATTGAATGATTCTGGTAAACCTGGTTCTGGCATTGACTCTCCCTTAACGATAGCTTCGTAAGTTTTAGCTCTACCAATTACGTCATCCGATTTAACTGTTAAGATTTCACGTAAAGTACTTGATGCTCCATAAGCTTCAAGTGCCCAAACCTCCATCTCTCCAAAACGTTGACCTCCAAATTGTGCTTTACCTCCAAGTGGTTGTTGTGTAATCAAAGAGTACGGTCCGATAGAACGGGCGTGCATCTTATCATCAACCATGTGACCCAATTTCAACATGTAGATAACTCCAACTGTTGCTGCTTGGTGGAAACGTTCTCCAGTACCACCATCATAAAGGTGTGTATGTCCAAAACGTGGTATTCCAGCTTCGTCAGTCAATTCATTAATTTGATCTAAAGTTGCTCCATCAAAAATTGGTGTAGCAAATTTTCTACCCAAGTTTTGTCCAGCCCAACCTAATACCGTTTCATAAATTTGACCAATGTTCATACGTGAAGGTACCCCAAGTGGGTTCAATACGATATCAACTGGCGTTCCGTCTTCAAGGAAAGGCATATCTTCATGACGAACGATACGAGCAACAATACCTTTGTTACCGTGACGTCCTGCCATTTTATCCCCAACTTTTAACTTACGTTTTTTGGCAATATATACTTTAGCTAACTTCAAAATTCCAGCTGGCAATTCATCACCAACAGTAATTGTGAATTTCTCTCTACGTAAAGCTCCTTGTAAATCGTTCAATTTAATTTTATAGTTATGAATTAAATCATTAACCATTTTATTAGTTGCATCATCAGCAACCCATTGACCTTTACTTAAGTGAGCAAAATCTTCAACAGCATAAAGCATTTTTTGAGTATATTTTTTACCTTTTGGTAAAACTTCTTCACCCAAATCATTCATTACCCCTTGAGATGTTTTTCCGTTTACGATCAAGAACAATTTCTCTACTAATTTGTCTTTTAATTCAACAAATTTAGTTTCGAATTCCATTTCTAAAGCGCCTAAAGCATCTTTATCTTGTGTACGTTTACGTTTATCTTTAACCGCTCTTGCGAACAATTTTTTGTCTAAAACAACACCATGTAAAGAAGGAGACGCTTTTAACGAAGCATCTTTTACATCACCTGCTTTATCCCCGAAGATTGCACGAAGCAATTTCTCTTCTGGAGTAGGATCTGATTCTCCTTTTGGAGTAATTTTTCCGATAAGAATGTCGCCAGGTTTAACCTCTGCTCCAATTCTAATCATACCATTTTCATCTAAATCTTTAGTAGCTTCTTCAGAAACGTTCGGTATATCGTTCGTTAATTCTTCGTTACCTAATTTAGTATCTCTCACTTCTAATGAATAATCATCAACGTGAATAGAGGTGAAAATATCGTCACGAACTACTTTCTCAGAAATAACAATTGCATCCTCAAAGTTGTATCCTTTCCATGGCATAAATGCCACTTTTAGGTTGCGACCTAAAGCTAATTCCCCATTTTGAGTAGCATACCCTTCAGATAATACTTGACCAAGAACCACTCTATCCCCTTTTCTTACGATAGGTTTAAGGTTGATACTAGTACCTTGATTGGTTTTTCTAAATTTAATTAGATTGTATGTTTTCTCATCAGATT
>CBDUEE010000343.1:0-2310 GCA_965366105.1 uncultured Flavobacterium sp.
GTGCAAAAGATTATCTTTTTCTAAAATTCTACTATTATACGTAGCGCCAAGTTCATAAAAATGAGATCCAAAATACCTAAAATCTGACTTGTTCACATCTCCATTTATGACTACATTATTCAATCCCGCAGCAAAAACTAATTGGCTTGTAGTTCTTTTAGACAATCTACTTTCTTTATCCTCATATCCATTATAAAACTTCATCGAAGTCACATTGAATTCTCTATTATTAGAACCTATAGAATCATTACTAATCCCAATAATTACTTTGGTTGAGCCTCTTTTCTTATTTTCAGCACTATCAAATTTACCATCTACTCTATCTTGAATTAACTGATTCAATTTCTTCTCCTCTAAAGCTACTTTAGATTCGATAGTATTGGCACGTACTTTTGCTTTTTCTAATTTGAGTGCTTCTGCTTTTTCTTTCGAAATCAATCCTTTTTCTACTTCTTGATCAATAGCATCTACTTCATTTTTTAATGCCTTTTTTTCTGTATCCTTCACCAACTTAATTTCGTCCCCTATTGCTTTGGCTCTTTTTTCAAAGGAAATCAATTTATTGTCTCTTCCTTTATTGTAGCCTGTTTCCGCAAGAGAATCATCTACTATTTCTATAGTAATATCTTTAAACCAAACTTGACCTGTTTCATTTAATAAAACACCATAAGAAATAGAGGTAGCATCAACTGGTACAAATAATACGATTTCATATTTTTGCCAGTCAGTTGTTCCTTTAATGCGTCTATCGTTCATATTGTCAAAAGCGAGAACTTGAGCTGAATAATAATCAACACGCATCCATAATGCAGCACCAGATTTTGCTTTTTCACTTTTTACATATCCACACATTTTAACTGTTTTTCCTTTATATAAATCAGATGGAACGGTTTTCATAAGGGAACCAAAACCATAAATCTTATTTTTAACTGACTTCATGGTAAAAATATTTTGATCCATTAGCTGTGGATTTTTTTCAAAACTCATGTTGTAATTAGGAGAGTTTGGTTCCCAATACGACCAGTCTAGTACATATTTATAACTTCCCGTATTTTGAGCATTCAACTTGGCGGCCATAGCTACCAAAAGAATAACTGTAAATAAAATAATTTTTCTCATGATTTTCGTTTTTTGATTGATGATTGATGATTGGTTTAATCTTGATAATTTCTATTAACTAAAACTGTTTTTATAGCATTATAATTTTTGCTGAATTTATCTAATGCTTTTTCTCTAAAGGATTGATTTAATTCGGTTTCAGCATCAGAGAGCAAGCTATTTGCACTAACAGTAATCCCTATATTGTTTGGTTGAACAGCTTTGTTTTCGTACTTCGTGTTACTAATTTCAGCTAACAATTTTTCAGCAGAACTGTATCTTTTAGAAATATCTATTGTATTTTCACTATTCCCAACAGCTTTATTTATCGTAACATTATTTATCGGATCTCTAGTAGATGAATCTTTTATTGTATAAGATTTTTGAATTAGATTGCTTTTCGAGCTAGTGGCAACAGCAAGAACTCCAGAAGATTTTGGCATTCCGTTTTGAACCGTTTTAGATAAATCTTCTTTTTTCTTTATTGTAGGTTCCTCAATATTAGTATCTATTCCTTTTTGCTCAAGAACAATTGGGTTAATCGTTTGTGTTTTGACACTTTCAGAACTATTAAAATAAAACGTTGAAATCATTAAAAACCCAACAAAACTAGCTGCAATATAAATCCAAGAGAACTTATTTTTTGGCTTTTCGGCAGCAGTTAACATACTATCCAATTTTTCCCAAGCCATTGGCGTCGGTTTTATTTCCCTTACGTTTAATTGCGCTTTAAATTGTTCTTCAAAATTATCTGGTTCCATAACTGTAATTTTTTAACTTATTAATCTGTCCCTGCAACATTTTCCTAGCATGTGATAATTGCGACTTTGATGTTCCTTCACTTATTCCTAATAAACTTGCTATTTCATTGTGCTTAAAACCTTCGATCGCAAATAAATTGAACACCATTTTATAACCCTCTGGTAAGCCATAGATCAAAAACTGTATATCATCTATTGAAAATTTGCTTTCTATATTATTAAAGCTTTCTTCCAAATAAGTTTCCTCTTCGATGTATTTAACTTTTTTATTGACTCTGATAAAAGAAATACATTCATTGACCATTATCCTTCTAATCCAACCTTCAAAACTTCCTTTATTTTCGAAGTTTTTTATGTTAACAAAAACTTTCATAAAGGCAGTTATCATAATGTCTTCTGCTTGATGTATATCCTTTATATATTGGCGGCAAACACTTAACATTTTAGGAGA
>CBDUEE010000344.1:0-2306 GCA_965366105.1 uncultured Flavobacterium sp.
AATGCACTTTTATCGATGGTGAAAATAGAATTTTCACCTTTTTTAGTGTCGCCACAACCAATCATTGTGATTCCTAATAAAATGGTAGTTAGGAAGTTATAATTTTTCATAATTTAAATTTTAGAGTTAACAATATACAACGATATTTTATAGCTGCAAAGGTATTGCAAAAATATAAAAAGTATTGTATATTTGCACCGGCAAGTCCTACACGACCAGCTCCTGCAGACTCCCCCAGGATGGGAACATAGCAAGGGTACGTGGTTGAGCGGTGCGATGTAGGTCGCTTGCCATTTTTTTTAATCTTCCACTTTGGAAGATTTTTTTTTAATTTTAGATAATAGTAGTCTTCCTTCGGGAGGATTTTTTTATTTTTATACCATTCTTATCAGTAAATAGCATCAAAAATGGGTAAAGTAGTTCTTATTACAGGAGGTTCATCAGGAATAGGGAAGTCTATCGGTGAATTTTTGCATCATAAAGGTTTCATCGTTTACGGAACGAGTAGAAATCCTGAGCGTGTATTGAATTCGGTTTTTCCTTTAGTGGCTTTAGATGTGAGAGATTCAGAATCTATTCATTTGGCTGTTGCCAAAGTTATTGCTGCAACTGGTAGACTAGATACAGTGATTAATAATGCTGGTGTTGGTATCACGGGGCCTTTGGAAGAAATTCCAATGGAAGAAATTAAAAATAATTTTGAAACTAATTTTTTTGGTCCTATTGAAGTCATGAAAGCGGTATTGCCACAAATGCGACAACAGAAATCAGGATTAATTATTAATATTACTTCTATAGCGGGCTATATGGGTTTACCATATAGAAGTATTTATTCGGCTTCAAAAGGGGCTTTAGAACTGATTACGGAAGCATTGCGAATGGAAGTAAAATCATTTGGCATTCAAATTACTAATGTTGCTCCAGGCGATTTTGTGACTAATATCGCTTCTGGTCGTTTTCATGCGCCAGTTATCAAAGGTTCTGCTTATGAAATTTCGTATGGTGAATCCTTACGAACGATGGATGAACACGTTGATTCCGGCAGTAATCCTAGCGAAATGGCCGAAGCAGTCTATAAAATCATTCAAACTCCTACTCCCAATATTCATTATAAGGTGGGCGCTTTTATGCAAAAGTTCTCTATCGTTCTAAAAAGAATTCTGCCTGATAAAACTTACGAAAAAATGCTTATGAATCATTATAAATTATAAATATAGAAGATATGCTGAATTTTTTACCAATCGTAGCTATGTTATTATGGCTACTTCTCGTCGTTTTTGTGATTTTTAGACTAATTAAATGGATAAATAGTATTATCAAGAATAATGATCTTTATAAAGATGATATGCTAAATATTCTGGAAGAAATTAGAGAGGAATTAAAAGAATTGAATAAAAACAATTTAGTTAAGTAAATTTAAGTTGTAGTTTTGCACCGAATTTTACAAGCGTAAGGTATAGTAGTGAAAAGCCCACAGCATAATGTAGCAATAGCGAAATTGAGCGAGGACTTGTAGCGGAAAGTCCGATTCGCCGTGGCGAATACGCCCCAATTATAAAACACACAATTAAATACAAATACTATGAAATTTTTTATTGACACGGCTAATTTAGCTCAGATTAAGGAAGCACAGGCATTAGGCGTTTTAGATGGCGTTACTACAAACCCATCGTTGATGGCAAAAGAGGGAATTACAGGTAAAAACAGCATTTTGAAGCATTATGTTGATATTTGTAATTTAGTTGATGGTGATGTAAGTGCCGAAGTGAATGCGTTGGATTACGATGGAATGATTAAAGAAGGGGAAGAATTAGCTGACTTGCACGAACAAATCGTTGTGAAATTACCTATGACCAAAGAGGGAGTTATGGCTGCTAAATACTTTTCGGATAAAGGAATTAAAAAGAATGTAACTTTAGTATTTTCTGCTGGACAAGCTTTATTAGCTGCAAAGGCTGGCGCTACTTATGTTTCGCCATTTATTGGTCGTTTGGATGACGTTTCTACTGATGGTTTGGCTTTGATTGAAGAAATTAGATTGATTTATGATAACTACGGTTACGAAACTCAAATTCTTGCTGCTTCAGTTCGTCACACTATGCACATTGTAAACTGTGCTAAAATTGGTGCTGATGTTATGACTGGACCACTTTCTGCAATTTACGGTTTGTTGAAACACCCATTAACTGATATCGGATTAGCTCAATTTGTTGCTGATTTCGAAAAAGGAAATAAATAAAAAGTATATTTTTTTTGATTTCTTACTTACTATAAAAAAATCCCATTTGCCTAGGCAAATGGGATTT
>CBDUEE010000345.1:0-2298 GCA_965366105.1 uncultured Flavobacterium sp.
TGATTACTAAAACAATAAAACCTAATGTAGCAATTGTTACTGATGTTTGTCATGACTCTACTACTCCAATGATCGATAAGAAAATTGAAGGCGAGACGAAAATAGGTAAAGGTCCAGTAGTAACTTATGCGCCTGCAGTTCAAAATAATTTGAGAGAATTAATTTTAGAAACAGCAATGGCTAAGGAAATTCCTTTCCAGCGTTTGGCTTCGTCTCGTGTTACGGGCACAGATACGGATGCTTTTGCGTATAGTAATGGCGGAGTTGCATCAGCATTAATCTCTCTACCTTTACGTTATATGCATACTACTGTCGAAATGGTTCACCGCGATGACGTAGAAAATGTAATAAAATTGATCTATGAAACGCTATTGAAATTAGAAAATGAAGAGACTTTTTCTTATTTTAAATAATATTCAAAGGAGCTAATCCCGCTATCCGCTTTATCTTTTGTCCCGAAACCCGGGACAAAAGGATATCGCTCCTATCGGGGCTAAAAAAGCGTAAATACAAATTCAATTCTTTTTTATGAAAATTCTACTACTCGAAGATGATTTTACATTATCAAAAGAAATTGCGACATTTTTTACTTCAAAATCTTTTGAATGTACACCATATTATGATGGTTTATTACTTGTAAAAAAATACAAACCTAATGCCTACGATTTAATCATTCTAGACATCAATGTTCCAGGAAAAAACGGAATTGAAGTTTGTAAAGCGATTAGAGAACTGGATAAAAAAACTCCTATTATCATGTTGACTGCTTTTAGTGAAATTGAAGACAAACTTTCTTCATTCGAAAATGGAGCCGATGATTATCTGGTAAAACCTTTTCATTTTGATGAATTGTTGTTGCGCACAAAATCATAATTTAGATATATTTGAAACGGAAATGAAAGTTTTTCGTTCAGACGAAGAAATTAAATTGACTCCAAAAGAGTTTAAATTACTATTGACATTAGCAAATGCTAATGGAAATGTAATTTCAAAACAATTTATTGCAGAAAAATTATGGGATTACCATATAGAAACAAACCAAAATACAATTGAAGTTTATATCAACTTTTTAAGAAAAAAAATAGATAAAGACCATCCTGTAAAATTAATACACACCAAAATAGGATATGGATATTATTTAAAAGAGTCCGAATGACATTAAATAACAGAATATCACTTTTAGTAAGTCTACTTTTTACCGTCTTGTTTGGCTTGGCCTCTACATTGATTTTTATCCTATATTCTAATTTTAGAAAAGAAGAATTTAGAGACCGTCTGGAGATAAAAGCACTTTCTAATAGAAAGTTGTTTGTAAATGTAAAAAAGATAGACCCACAATTATTAAAAATGATTGACCATAATACTATAGACAAACTCTACAATGAAAAAACATTAATTTTTGATTCCGATTATAATTTAATTTATAGCAGCTTTGATGATACAAAAATTAGTTGGTCTATTAGTGATTTACAGTATCTCAAAAAACACAAAACCCTTTTTAAACAAAAAGGAGATTATGAAGTTTATGGTATGCTTTATGACGGTGATCAAAACGATTATTACACCTTAATATCTGCAAAAGATGATTACGGCAATAGAAAATTGTTGTACTTGCGTTTTATTTTAATTATATCGTATCTTTTTTTTACACTAATTTGCTGGGGTTTGACCTCATTCACGGTCAAAAAATTAATGCTCCCATTGAGTTATTTTCATCAAAAAATAAGAAAAATCAACTAAAATAATCTTGACACCAGAATTAAAATTAAAAGTAGTGAAAACGAAATTGATTTAATTGCCACCGAATTCAATTTTATGATGGATCGAATTGAAGATTCTTATCAAAAACAAAAAGAATTTACAGCTCATGCATCACATGAATTGCGTACGCCTTTATCTAGAATTACTTCTCAAATTGAAAATAATATTGCTCTGAAAGAAACTGATGCTAATAGTAAAAAATTCTTGAATAGTATTTTAAACGATGTAGATCAATTGACAGAACTAATTAATTCCTTATTAATTCTTTCTAAATTAGAAAATAAAAAATATGAAAATATAGAAGTTTATAGATTAGATGAAATTCTTTTTACTGCCATTGAGAAAGTAAATAAGGTATTTCCAGATTTTATAATTCTTTTCGAAATGGAAGAAAGTGAAAATTTAGATTCACTTTTAGAGATTAATGGCAATAAAAAACTATTAGAAATTGCTATTAGCAATATTCTTAAAAATGCTTTTGCTTATTCGGATAATAAACAAGCCAAAGTTAAAATTCATTGTGATGGAGAACAACTC
>CBDUEE010000346.1:0-2290 GCA_965366105.1 uncultured Flavobacterium sp.
AGATAAAATGAGTTCAATAAAAGTACAAACATTCATCGAAAAAACAAAAGACTTTTCAATCGAAGAAACGCTTGCTTTTTTAGTAAATGAATATAATAATAAAGTAGTTTTTTCGACTTCTTTTGGACAAGAGGACCAAGTTATTACTGCTATAATTGCTAAAGAAAATTTACCAATTACTATTTTTACTTTAGATACAGGTCGTTTGTTTCAAGAAACCTATGATGTTTTTCATAAGACTTTGAAAAAGTATAAAAAAGAAATCAAAGTTTATTTTCCAGAAGCCGCAGCGGTAGAAGAAATGCTAAACAAGAAAGGTCCTAACAGTTTTTATGATTCAGTTGAAAATAGAAAAGAGTGTTGTTTTATTCGAAAAGTAGCGCCACTTACCAAAGCTTTAAAAGGAAATGCAGTTTGGATAACGGGTTTAAGAGCAGAGCAATCCGAAAATAGAAATGATTTACATCTTTTCGAATACGATGAAAAATTCGAAATAATCAAATTCAATCCTCTATTAAAGTGGTCTTTAAAAGAGGTGGAGGATTATTTAGAGATAAATAACGTACCACAAAATACGTTACATAAAAAAGGATTTGTAAGTATTGGTTGTGCTCCTTGCACCAGAGCTATTGCACCAGGAGAAGATATTAGAGCAGGAAGATGGTGGTGGGAATCCAGTCATAAAGAATGTGGTTTACACCAAAAATAAAATAATAAGTAAAAATTAAAGACAATAATTTCCAATTCCTTCTTAGTTGACTTTTATAAGGGATTTGATAAAATATAAGTTATGAGTACACTATTAAAAACAAACGCTTTAGAAAGTGAAGCGATATACATTTTCAGAGAAGTTATTTCTCAGTTTGACAAGCCAGTTTTGCTTTTTTCGGGTGGAAAAGATTCAATTACATTAGTTCGATTGGCTCAAAAGGCATTCTTTCCTGCTAAAATTCCTTTCCCTCTTTTGCATGTAGATACGGGACATAATTTTCCAGAAACAATTGCTTTTAGAGATAAATTGGTTGCTGAATTGGGATTAGAATTAATTGTTCGAAATGTTCAAGATGCTATTGACGAAGGGAAAGTAGTAGAAGAATCAGGAAAATATTCTAGCAGAAATAGCCTGCAAACAACGACATTATTAGACGCAATTGAAGAATTTAAGTTTGATGCATGTATTGGAGGTGCGCGTCGAGACGAAGAAAAAGCAAGAGCTAAAGAACGAATTTTTTCTGTTCGTGATGACTTTGGTCAATGGGATGAAAAAAATCAACGTCCAGAATTATTTGATATTTTAAATGGAAAAATTGAAAATGGACAAAACGTACGTGTTTTTCCAATTTCAAACTGGACCGAATTAGACGTTTGGAGTTATATAGAACAAGAGCAAATCGAAATTCCATCGATATACTTTTCTCATAAACGTAAAGTATTCTTGAGAGACGGAATGATTTGGTCGCATTCTCCCTTTGTTTACCAAGAAGAAAATGAAGAAATCGAAGAACGAATTGTTCGTTTTAGAACCGTTGGTGATATGAGTTGTACTGCAGCTGTTGATTCTTATGCAGCAACAATTTCAGAAGTAGTTGGCGAAATTAGATTATCAACAATTTCAGAGAGAGGAGCTAGGATAGATGACAAACGTTCTGAGGCAGCGATGGAGAAAAGGAAACAACAAGGATACTTTTAGAATGCAATTTTTTAAAAAAATTTTTACTTTTTTTTTTTTAGTATTGGACTACAAGCACAAACAAATAAAAATGTTAACCAGCAAAGTTTACTTTGGGTTCGATATTATAATCAGCTGGAATTAAATAGTAAATGGTCTGTTTATGCTGAGATTGACAACAGAATTTTTATAAATCCAGTGACGCAAAATATATTTGTAAGTCGTGTTCAACTCAGAGATAAAATAACTGATAAAATAGAGGTGGGTGCAGGTTTTGCCTATTTCTCAGTAGCAACACAAGATCCAGAGGTTAAAAATAGTTTTCATATTCCCGAATATCGAATACAGCAAGATGTAACTGTAAAACAATCTTTGGGTAAAGTGAATTTAATGCACAGGTATTTGTTAGAAGAACGGTTTGTTCACAATTCCAGTAAATTAATGTTAGAAAATGGATCAACGTTTTACTTACGATTTAGATACCGCATTCAGGGAGATTATACTTTTTGTAAAAAAGAGAAACAATATCTAAAAGTAATTTTGTACGATGAAATAATGATTAATGGCGGTAACAAAATTGTCAAAAATACATTTGATCAAAAACGAGTTTTTACTGGAGTA
>CBDUEE010000347.1:0-2266 GCA_965366105.1 uncultured Flavobacterium sp.
CTAATTTATAATTGCTTTAATAGATCGATGTATCCAATACCATTTTTTCAATAAATAAATAGTGTTAAATATTGCTATGAAATTTAGCGTTAAGACTATTTTCCTAAAATAAATTATAAGAACTAGACTTTAGGTTTACTCTGTTTTATTTTAAAGGTAATATTTAGAAAATCATTTTTGTTATGCGTGCATATTATTCAAATTAATTCCTTATTTTTCGCATATAATTAAATAAAAATGCAAAAAGATTACGACTATAGTATAATTGGAAGTGGCTTTGGAGGTTCTGTTAGTGCTTTACGACTTTCTGAAAAAGGATATAAAGTTTTAGTGATCGAAAAAGGGAAATGGTATAAAGCCAATGATTTTGCTAAAACCAATTGGAACCTCCGTAAATGGTTGTGGATGCCAGCGCTTAATTTTTTTGGAATCATGAAAATGAGTGTTTTTAGACACATTGTCATTATTTCTGGCACTGGAGTAGGAGGCGGATCTTTGGTATATGCCAATACTTTGCCGGTTCCTAAAACCTCTTTTTATAAATCGGGCAGTTGGAGCGAATTAGCAGATTGGGAAAATGAACTTAAACCCTTTTATAAAACGGCACTTACCATGCTTGGTGCAGCTAGAAATCCAAAATTATTTGATGGCGATAAAGGACTTAAAGAATTAGCAATAGAATTGGGAAGAGAAGATCAGTTTGAAAATCCTGAAGTAGCCGTTTTTTTTGGTAAAGCAGGAGAAAAAGTGATTGATCCTTATTTTGATGGTAAAGGCCCAGAAAGAGCTGGTTGTAATTTTTGCGGAGGATGTATGACGGGTTGCCGTTATGATGCCAAAAACACACTTGATAAAAATTACCTTTATTTAGCACAAAATTTAGGCGCCAAAATTCTAGCGGAACATGAAGTTTATGATGTTTTACCTATTGATGGGAATGAAGGCGCTACAGGTTATAAAGTATTTTTAAAATCGAGCACGCATTATTTTAAATCTAAAAAAGAGTTAACTGCAACAAGCGTTATTTTCTCAGGAGGTGTTTTGGGAACGGTAAAATTACTGCTTAAACTAAAACCAAAATCACTCCCTTTGCTGTCTGATAAGCTGGGGGAAGATATAAGAACGAATAACGAAACATTAATAAGTGTTTCTAGTTTAGACCATAGTAAAAATATGTCTAAAGGTGTTGCTATAGGAAGTTTGCTTCATACGGATGATAATAGCCATCTTGAAATTGTTCGTTATTCAGAAGGTTCTGGATTCTGGAAACTATTGCATTTACCGCTCGCTATTGGGAAAAACACACCCGCTCGTTTATTTAATATGTTACAGCAATTATTGAAATTTCCGGTGCGTTATTTCAAAATCTATTTTACAAACAGTTGGTCCAAAAGTACTGTCGTTTTGTTATTCATGCAATCTATTGATAGTACTTTGAAATTTAAAACTAATTTTTTTGGCGGAATGGCTTCTTCCGTTGGAAAAGGAGTTAAGCCAAGCGCTTACATTCCAGAATCTATCGAATTGACTAAAAAATATGGTAAAATTGTAAACGGTGTTCCTACTTCATTTGTATTAGAATCTTTTGCAGGAATTCCATCAACAGCCCATGTTTTAGGAGGAGCCGTAATGGGAAAAGATAGTTCCCAAGGCGTAATTAATAAAAACAACGAAGTCTTTGGTTATAAAAATATGTACGTAATAGATGGAGCAATGATATCAGCCAATCCTGGTGTAAATCCTTCGTTGTCGATCACCGCAATTGCAGAGCACGCCATGGCGCAAATAGGGAATAAAGAAAGTTAAAATAGAGAAAGTGTTTTTTGCAATAGAGTATAGGAAGTATTGAATTATCAGATTTAAAATATAAAGTTTATCGGGACGGCAACTTATAACTTCTGTAAATAATTGGTTATAGTTGCTGAAACAAATTCGAAATTATGTTTGATCCTTAAATGACCTATTTTATTTTTTAAATTTAAGTCAATAAAGGTAATGTAATTGAACTAATTCTCCCGGGTTAAAATACCTACACTTTTGCACTTAACTAGATTAGGGAAAACAAAACCAAAACAGCGAATAAAATAAGCTCATTTTAGGTTTCTGTTTTTAGGGTAATGAATTCGAGATTTAAATGTATAGCGATAATTGGCAGTTTTAAAATTATTTCCCAATACAATAAGTAATTTCTCTTTATATATAAGGCTTCAGCAGGGTAGAGGTGTACATTAGGTGTATACTATTTGTGAATTTAGTAGTACTAAAG
>CBDUEE010000348.1:0-2261 GCA_965366105.1 uncultured Flavobacterium sp.
TTTCAAAGGGACAAAAAATACCAAAATAGACATCAAATACTTGCGTCAGCAAAAAGTAAATTCGACTCAAATTATTCTTGATGAAGTCGAAATCAAATCAGTTCCCTTCTTTGCAAAAATTGACGAAAAAACAGGTTATATCGTTTTGGCACGTTTTAATAAAAAAGCCTCTCAAGAAACCAAAGAAGCATTGGAACAACTAAAAAAAGAAGGAGCGGAACGTATTATACTTGATGTAAGAAATAATCCAGGCGGCCTTTTGAATGAAGCGGTAAATATCTGTAATTTATTTGTAGCAAAAAATGAAATTATAGTTACCACAAAATCAAAAATCGAGAAACACACCAGCACTTATAAAACGACTAAAGATCCTGTAGACACACAAATACCATTGATAATCCTCGTAAATGATCGAAGCGCTTCTGCATCAGAGATTGTTGCTGGCGCGCTACAAGATTTAGATCGTGCGGTAGTCTTGGGCAGTCGCAGTTTTGGAAAAGGTTTGGTGCAACGACCTGTAGAACTTACTTATGGAACACAGCTAAAAGTAACTATTTCGCGGTATTACACTCCTTCTGGCCGTTGTATTCAGGCTTTAGATTATTCGAAAAAGGACCAAAATGGAATGGCTATAAAAACGGATGAAAAAAACTATAATGCTTTTAAAACCCGAAAAGGGAGAACTGTATATGATGGTGGTGGAATTCAACCAGATGTAGAATTAGAAGAAACCAAATCAAGTCCAATCACGAATGCATTGCTACGCAACGACGGAATTTTTAATTATGCCACTTCCTATTATTACAAAAATCCAACTTTAGGCAACAAAATTCCCGTAATTTCTGAGGCAGATTATCTTGATTTTAAACAGTTTTTAAAAGCTCAAAAGTTCTCTTTTGACACCGAAACTGAATTAGCATTGAAAAATACTTTGGCTGTTGCCAAAAAAGAGAAACTAGACGAATCTATACAATTAGAATACCAACAATTACTAGCAGCTCTTCAAAAAAGTGAAAATAGTTTATTGGATAAAAACCAAAAAGAGATTAAGAGTTTATTAGTAGATGAAATCATTAAACGGTACCAATATCAAGAAGGCTTGTATCAATACTACATTCAAAACAATACTGAAATAAAACGAGCTACTGCACTATTGGGCAATACCAGCGCTTACAATGCAATTCTGAAGATTTAATATATAGCTTAGTCTGATTATTGTTTTATCATCTCAATATGCGGAATATCATCTTCTAAATACATTTCACTGGTTTGAACGAAACCATGACTTTCATAGAATTTTTTGAGGTATAATTGTGCTCCAATGGTAATTTTGCTTTCGCCAAAATGATCCTGAATCCCGCCAATAGCTTTACGCATTAAATCATGACCCCATTTTCGGTCTCTATAGTTTACAGCTACGGTTACTCTACCTATGGAAGCATTATCAAAACTAATTCCTGCTTTAAAAAGTCTCGCATGTGCCACAATTTTACCTTCAAATTCTCCGTAAAGATGCAATGCTACCTTATCTTTTCCGTCCAGATCAAGATAAACACAGTTTTGCTCTACCACAAAAATCTCGCTTCTTAACTGTAATAAATCATAGAGTTCGTAAACAGTAAGTGCCTCAAACGCTTTTATTTTCCACTCTATAGACATGATTTTGTTTTTTTTTAGAATACAAATAAAAGAAAATAATGATTACCTTTTGGTGATAATAACTGATTTTATAATGGCTTCCAATTCATGCATCAAATCCCGCTTATCTTTTGAAGGAGCGTAGCAAAATCCTTCTAAAACTAAGATTCTATTGTAATCAGGATCAATTATGGCTAAGTTTATAAAGGGACCCGCCATAAAATCATTATTTAATTGCCAAGTTCCTTTGGTCTCGAAGGTTTCTTTTCCGTCTTGATTGCTTTTAAAAAGGTAAGGCGCATAAGCCTCTTCAGTAAGCATATTAGTATTGGGTTCCTTGCCACTAATGTATAAATTGCCAATAGAATCACGCATTTTAACAATACAACTTACTAAATCGCCGTGTTTTTTTATAGTGTTCAAAGGAACTTGATATATTAAAACACTGTTGTTCCCACCAATTATTTCTTTTTTTAACCACAGAAAATTACTTTTTTGAAGTACGTAAGCATATCCAGAAGGAATCTGAATCGAAATATGGAATTTATTTGCAATTACTTTAGGATCAAGTAAGGATTGAGCGTTTATTCTTTGAGTTTCGGCTATTTCGGCCTGTTTTATTA
>CBDUEE010000349.1:0-2215 GCA_965366105.1 uncultured Flavobacterium sp.
GCTTTTACTTCAGCAGATAATTTAATATCGGTACCACGACCAGCCATGTTTGTTGCAATTGTAACTACTCCTGGTTTTCCAGCTTCTTCAACAATTTGAGCTTCTTGTTTGTGCATTTTTGCATTCAAAACATTGTGAGCAACTCCTCTCATTTTTAACATTCGGCTCAATAATTCTGAAATTTCAACCGATGTTGTTCCAATAAGTACTGGTCTTCCTGCTTTTGACAGCTCCGTTACATCTTCGATTACGGCATTGAACTTTTCACGAGTTGTTTTATAAATAAAATCCTCTTTATCTAAACGTGCCATGGCTCTATTAGTCGGGATTTCTACAACGTCTAGTTTATATATTTGCCATAACTCACCAGCTTCAGTAACAGCAGTTCCTGTCATTCCACCCAGTTTGTTGTACATTCTAAAGTAGTTTTGTAAAGTAACTGTTGCGAAAGTTTGGGTTGCCGCTTCAATTTTTACATTTTCTTTAGCTTCAATCGCTTGGTGCAATCCGTCAGAATAACGACGACCATCCATAATACGACCTGTTTGCTCATCAACAATCATGATTTTATTCTCCATGATTACATATTCTACATCTTTTTCAAATAATGTGTAGGCTTTCAAAAGTTGTGTCAAGGTATGAATGCGCTCACTTTTTATTCCAAAATCTTGGAATAATTTTTCTTTCTCTTCCGCTTCTGTATCTTTGTCTAATTTTTTCTTTTCGATAGCGGCAATTTCTGTTCCAATATCTGGAAGAACAAAAAAGTCAGCATCCGTATCTCCAGAAAGGTACATAATACCGTTATCAGATAATTCTACTTGATTGTTTTTTTCTTCAATAACAAAATACAATGCCTCATCGATCTTGTGCATGTCTCTTTTGTTATCCTGCATGTATTGGTTTTCGGTTTTTTGAAGCAATTGTTTAATTCCTTCTTCACTCAAAAACTTAATTAATGCTTTGTTTTTTGGTAATGCTCTGTAGGCTCTTAATAATTGGAATCCACCATCTTTTGTGTTTCCTTCTTTTATTAATTTTTTAGCTTCCGTTAAAAAACCGTTTGCTAGTTGGCGCTGTAACGCTACTAGGTTTTCGATTTTTGGTTTCATTTCGATGAATTCATGGCGATCTCCTTGCGGAACTGGTCCAGAAATAATCAATGGTGTTCTCGCATCATCAATTAAAACCGAATCGACCTCATCGACAATCGCATAATTGTGTTTTCTTTGAACTAGATCATTTGGCGAATGCGCCATATTATCTCTTAAGTAGTCAAAACCAAATTCATTATTCGTTCCGTAAGTAATGTCAGCATCATACGCTTTTCTTCTTTCGTCAGAATTAGGTTGGTAATTATCGATACATTCTACCGTCATACCGTGAAACTCGAATAAAGGGGCTTTCCAAGTACTATCACGTTTTGCCAAATAATCATTCACGGTAACTAAATGCACTCCGTTTCCTGTCAACGCATTTAAATAAAGGGGTAAAGTTGCTACTAAAGTTTTTCCTTCACCCGTTTGCATTTCTGCAACTTTTCCTTCGTGCAACACCATTCCGCCAATTAATTGTACGTCATAATGAATCATGTCCCAAGTAATTTCTTTACCTGCAGCACTCCAAGTATTACTCCATACAGAATTGTCACCCTCTAATGTGATATAACTTTTTGAAGCTGATAATTCACGGTCTTTAGGAGTAGCAGTAACAATAATTTGAGAATTGTCTTTGAAACGTCTTGCTGTTTCTTTAACAACAGCAAAAGCTTCAGGAAGAATTTCCATCAATGTTTTTTCAGAAATATCATAAGCTTCTTTTTCCAAGGCATCAATAGCGATGTATAAATCTTCTCTTTGATCAATGTCAAGTGTACTTTCTACTTCCAATTTTATGGCAGCAATTTTGGCATCTTTTTCAGAACGATCTTGTTTTATTTTTTCTTTGAAAAATGCAGTACGTCCTCTAAGTTCATCATTTGTCAATGACATTAAAGGAGTTTCGAAAGTTTTAATCTTGTTAAGATAAGGTTGTAATGCTTTTACATCTTTTTGCGATTTATCGCCCACAAAGACTTTAATAATGCTATTTATGAAACTCATGATATGATTTTATTTCTATTTGTGTAATTCTGTTACTTTAAACCAAAAAAAAGCCTCTGTAGAGACTTTTTTATTGGTTTACCTTTTAATATTCATCCTCATTCCAAAGATAA
>CBDUEE010000350.1:0-2208 GCA_965366105.1 uncultured Flavobacterium sp.
GAAGTAAATATTGGTAGTAAACCCCAAAGCGACTTATATGACATGCAATTGAGTTTTTCTGAAGATGAAAGTAGGAACATGCAAACCGAACAATTGTATGAAATTCAGAAGATGCAGTTGTTCCAGTTGTTAAATTTTACTGCCGTTGCAATAGGTCAAATTGAATTGCAACGAGAAGCTCTCTATGAGAAAGAACAAATAACGAGCAATAATCCTAAAATAAAACGTGCAGCACTTCAATTTGAAAATACCTTAAAAACGATAAGCATTGAAAGAGCGAATAATTTACCAATATTGTCTGCCTATTATGGATATTCGACTTTTTATTATAAAAATTTAAAAATGACTGATCCAAATGCTGTTGCTTTTTTCAGTCAGCTGCAAGACAATAAAAGTCAGCAAGTAGGAGTACAGTTGGCAATTCCCATTTTTAATGGTTTTCGTAACAATAAAAAAATTAGTGCTTCTAAAATAGAAAGTGAAAAAACGAGACAATTTATGGAGCAAGAAAAGCAAGAGTTAGATAAAAAAATTGCTTTAGAAGAAATGAATGAGCAAAATTATATAAAATTAAAGCAAAAATTAGTTGAAAAGCAAAGCTATGCCAAAGCATCATTAGCTACAACACAAGCCAAATTTACAAACGGAAAAATAGAAGCTATTTTATATACAACCGTAAAAAACCAATTGCTTTCTGCTGAATATGAAGTATTAAAAAATGAACTACAAATACAATATACTAGTTTGAGAGTTAGTTTGTTAAAGTACAATAGTTTATAGTTTTACCCACAATACAATACGTTTGAACTCCATTTTATAGAATTAATTTAAAAAATAATTGAAGTTGAATACAACAAAAAACTCCTCTAAAATGAGGAGTTTTTTGTTATTTGAGAATTTTTTATTCTTAAAAGGCAATTGGTGCAGCAAGACAAGAGTCTGGAATATCAAAAGCTTTAACCAACGCAACCGCATCAGGTCTAATATCCCAACACAATTGATTGACCATCTTACGAATTGCTTTTGTTTTGACTGATTCCATATAGCCATCTTCTAAATACCAACCTTTATTTTTCTCTATCTGCGCTAAAGCATATAGTTGACACAATTTAATCATTGCAGCCTTACTATCGTTATCTTCAATAGTTTTGATAGCCTCTTGAAACTGCTCTAAAACTATTCTTTCTAGATAAGCTTGCGCGACATCAATCATTTGATGTTGCACTACATTAAAGGCATCATAAGGATCAAGACCACTTTCGATCAATTTTTTTAAACGTTTTGCAGCAGAAGCTAAAGTAGTTTTTTCACGATGTATAAACGCATTCAAATGAAACTCTTGATCAATCAAATGAGTTTCATCTGTTTTTCGAGTTGCAATCGGATTTTTTTCAGCAATAGCTGTTTTAGCATTATCATACACATATTGAATGATACCCATGGCATCCATTTGTCCAAATGATTTTCTAAATTCGGATAAACGGTTTTTAGCCACTAATTGCATTAATACGGTGTTATCTCCTTCAAAAGTGGTATATACTTCAGTATCATTTTTTAAAGCATCAATCCGATTTTCAGACAAATATCCTTTACCGCCACAAGCTTCTCGACATTCTTGTAAAATAGCGGTTGTACTCCAAGTAGAGTAGGCTTTCATACCTGCCGCTAATGCTTCAATTTCTGGCATTTCGTCTTCGGTTCTCTCCATAAACCGTTTGGTAACATATTGCAGTGCAAAGTGATTGGCGTAGGTTTTTGCTACTAGCGGAAGCAAACGTCTTTGATGAATTCGATAATTTAATATCGGAACTTCAGAGCCACCTTCTGGTCCAAATTGTCGGCGTTTATCGCTATATTGTATTGCAATGTTTAGCCCCGATTTGGCTGCAGCCAAAGCAGATCTAGGAATCCCAATCCGACCACCAACTAAAGTACCCAACATGGTAAAAAATCGTCTATTATCACTTGGAATTGGACTTTCGAATTCGCCTTTATCATTAACGGAAGCAAAACGATCGAGCATGTTTTCTTTTGGAATAACCACTTGATTAAAACTAATTGTTCCGTTGTCTACTCCGTTAAGACCCATTTTTAGCCCACAATCATTTATAGTAATGCCTTTTAAAACCACACTATTAATATCGCGAATAGCCACTATAAATGCGTTTACTCCATAATCTGTGTTATCAATTATTAACTTCGCAAAAA
>CBDUEE010000351.1:0-2206 GCA_965366105.1 uncultured Flavobacterium sp.
AAGTTTACACAGCAGATTTACAGTCTGCCCTCGTTGGCCGCTTGAGTATCTCCCCTAAGCCTTTGAGTACAACAGTTACCTGTTGTTAGCGGTGCAAATATAGAAACAGTTTTCGTTTCTACAAACTAATTTTGCACTTAATTTCAGTATTATTTTTAACGTATTGGTATTGAATAAAATAAAAAAAAATCTCCACTAGGGAGATTTTAATTTTGTTTAAAAAAACGAACTATTTAGCCAAAAGTTCAATGATCTTTGCTCTAAGCTCATCGCCTCTTAAGTCTTTTGCTACTACTTTTCCAGAAGCATCCAGTATGAAAGTAGCAGGAATTGACTCTACATGATATAGTTTTGCAATTGGCTCATCCCAAAATTTTAAATTAGAAACCTGATTCCAGGTTAATTTATCTTTAGCGATGGCTTCTTTCCATTTGGCAGCATCTTTATCTAAAGATACTCCAATAATGTTTAATCCTTTTGCGTGTAATTCATTGTAGATTGCAACTACGTTTGGATTTTCTTGACGACATGGACCACACCAAGATGCCCAGAAATCTACTATTGTTACTTTTCCTAAACTTTCTTTTAAAGAAATTATTTTCCCTTCAGGATTAGGAGCGGAAAAATCTGCTCTTCATTTACCGTCAGTTGTTGGAGCAGATGTTCCAACAGCCGTAGGTGCTTTTAATTCAGCTAATTTAGTTTTGATAGCTTTACCTGGTTTTGTGTTTTTCAACGACTCTTCTAAGCTGTTGTATAATTTTTCGGATTTTGCAACATCAGCAGTTGGATCATTTAACATTCCTTGAATAATCAATGCAGAAATATATGATTTTGGATGAGATTCAGCATAAGTTACATATTTAGCTTTTGATTCAACTTCAACATCTTTTTGAATCTTGCTGTATTCTTTCATCAAACCATTGATAACAACTGTATCTTTAGATTGTTGAGCTGCATTCATTGTTTGCATGTTTTTATTTTGAAAATCCATAAGTTTCTTTTGAACCTTATTGATTTGCTCATTAAAAGTCACGTACTCATCATTATTATAAGTTCCTGATACTTTTGATTTCTGAATACTATCTTTATTGATGGCAATCGTTACTTCACCATTTTCTAGTATGAAAGGTATTTTAGCTTGCGCTCCTTCTAATTGAATTGTATAAAATGCAGGCTCAGTAATTTTACCTTTCATTTCAAATTTACCATTTTCAACTTTTACGGTATCTTTTGCAAGTAAGCCCATACCACTTTCATCTTGTGTTTCTAAGATAATCGTTTTACCATTTTCAATCCCTGTTGCAGTACCGGAAATGATGTACTCGTCTTTGCCAACTTTGCTACAAGAAATTAAAACTACAGCTGCCGAAAGTAATAAAATTATTTTTTTCATTATTAATTAGTTAATTGAGTTAAGTGTGCAAAAGTATTTAAAATAATCAAATTACAAATGATTTTTGAGCCTAAAATTTTGTTATAATTTACTATTAATTATGTATTCTTTTTTGTTCAAATATAATCCTGATTTTTTGTTAATTATTGTTTTGCATTATACTTTTTATGAATGTAATAGTAATGAGGTGGATTATCTTTAAATTTTAAAAACTACTATAAAATTAGAAGAATAGTTTATTAAAACAGACTAGTTTTTTTATATAATGTATTGAAGTTAAAATACGTTAGAAATAAAAAAAGCATCCTCGTGAGGATGCTTTTATATTTGTATTCTTTAGAGAAAATTAATCTTGATTAATTGTTTTTCTCCAAGTAAATGAATTCAAGATATGTCTTTTTGCAAATCTACCAGGAGAATCTGCATTAACCATTTTTACGTAAGTTGCTTTAGGAACACTGATGTATTCGTAAACGCTACCGTTTGAGAAATTAATGATTAATCTTCCTTCAACAAACTTATAATCTGAAATAGTAGCTGTTGAAATTGTTTCAGTATATTCAGGTAAGTTTAATTTTGTTGTTTCAGGATTGATACTTACCAAAAAATGGTAGGCTTCAATAATTTTTTTACTGTTTTCTTCAGCAGCTTTTAATCCAGACTCATCACCCTGAAATTTATCAGGATGCGCTTCTTTCATCGCATTTCGGTAAATCGTTTTCAAATCTTTAAGCTCTGCAGTTTTGTCTACATTAAGCAGTTTGCGGTATTCAACTATTTTTTTCATAAATAAGGTAACTACTTGTCTTT
>CBDUEE010000352.1:0-2153 GCA_965366105.1 uncultured Flavobacterium sp.
CCTTTCTTTATTTTTCAATAACTTTCTGATATTATCCCGTCCAAACTTAGAAAATTGCCATGTATGATGCGTAGTTGCATTCACTAAATTTTTTAAAACATCATCATTTATTAATTGAAAAGCAATTAGGTTTTCTAAAGCATTTTGTCTGGTAGTCGCTTCAAAATTAGTAGAGGAATAACCAATTAATTCATTGATTACTTCTTCTTTATTCGCAACATAAGTAGGAGTATTTAAAGCTAGTGACAACCATAAGTTCCTCAAGTTATAATCATTAAAACCAATCCAATCTTTTGATGTATCTAAGTACTTAGAACGCTGTTCGGGAAAATTATTCCAAAGTGTAAATAAAGCTATTTCTTTAGTTTGATAGGATTTATCGTTTAATAAACTTTCGTATTCCTCTCTAAAATAATCAGGGATTTTATTCAAATTTCCCGCTACACCTTGACGAACTTGTAGCGTATTAGTTTGTAAAGCTATAAGCAACAATTGCTTTTTATCTCCAAATTTTTCTTTTTTAATTTGATTTAAAATTGCTTCCTTTACTGCAAAATACACATCAGATTGCATTACTTGAACAAAGAAATCATTTTTTTCCGCCAGAGGTTTATTTCTCAATTTATCTACTTCTAAAAACACTGTAGTCGCTTTATTATTCTCAAGTAAACGATTTGCTTCTAATGTATTAAAAGCACTTGATTCAAGCCAAACTTTACTGAAATTATTTAAATCATAAGAAGATACTTTTTTAATTTCAGCAAAGAAATCCTGTGTATTTACAGACTTATAAGAATATTTTTTTAAATACGACTTTACTGCTTTTTTAAAGTTTTTTTCACCGATTGCATCTTGCAAAACAAATAATGCCCATGCACCTTTTTCATAAAATGTCAAGGAACTTGCTTTGGCATTCAAAACTGGAATCGTATCCGTTCTGGAAGCAAATTTTAGTTGTTGTGCCGATTCATATAATTTGCAATAAAAGTAATCTTCGCCATACACTTCTTTCTCCGCAAGTAAGGCATAATAAGTTGCAAAACCTTCTTGCAGCCAATGGTGTTTACTACTTTCAGCTGTGACTAAATCACCAAACCATTGATGCGCTAATTCATGTGCATTTACATTGGTATAACTTCGATCTACAAAACCTGTAGAATCAACTACGTAACGTGTAGAAAATAAAGTAGCCGATGTGTTTTCCATTCCTGCATACAAGAAATCACGAACCGGAACTTGCTTATAAATTCCCCAAGGATACGTCACCCCTATTTCCTTTTCCAGGTAATCAAACATTGTTTTTGAATAGCGATAAGTAGGTTCAAATCTAGATTTATCTTTTGGATCATAATACATTTCCAAAGGAATACCAGAATGAGATAATTGGGTTTGTTTTTCGTATTTCCCAATAGCTAGCATCAATAAATAGGAACTCATCGGGTTTTGCATTCTGTAGGCCCAAACTGCAACTGCATCTGAATCCGACCTGGATTCTAATTTTCCGTTGGAAATAACTTCGTATTCTTTTTTGAAGGTAATGTTCAAATTAAAAATGACCTTTTCATTCACATCATCAAAACTTGGAAACCAATGACTGGTGTATTTACCTTGACCTTGTGTCCAAATTTGTAAATTATCTTTCTCTTCAGAACCAACAAAATACATTGTTTGCTTTGGCTTAGCCAAATAATGAAAAGTCAATATATTTTTTCCTTTTTTGAAAGAGGAAACGATTTGTAATTGTTTTTGAGTGTTTACAAAATTGATTTTTTTTCCATTAAGTTTCAAGTTGGAAAAAGTCATGTTTTGCGCATCAAGTTTAATAGTATCAATTGGTTTTAATACGTCAAAATTATAGTGTACATCACCCGAAACAGCTCTTTCATTTGGATTTACAGCAATTTTTCCTAAAACCGATTTAAAATCAACAAAATCAGTTTGTTGCGCAAAGACAAACGAAGTTATAAAAAAGAATAAATATTTCATAAAGGTAATTTTACACTAAAAAATCAAAGTTACAATGATTTCCTTAAAAAATAAATGGAATAACGTAAGTTTACAACCAGAAAAACCACAATATATTCTCATTGAAAACGAAAGCCTTATTTAATTGGAGCAGCGGAAAAGATTCTGCTTTAGCATTATACAAAGTA
>CBDUEE010000353.1:0-2149 GCA_965366105.1 uncultured Flavobacterium sp.
TTATTAGTGTTACTTTTATTTAACTCCTGATGATGAAATATCTTCTATTAATATGGAAATTTATTAAAGGTTTTAATTCTGTCGGTATTAAAAAACAAACATTAACCGGTAGCCATCAATTTCCTAATTCGGAAGATACTTGCATCAATCGTATTTATTGTTATCCCCCTTTTAAATATACCTCAAGAAGAGATTCATTCTACAAACCATATAATCTTTCATTCTTTATTTAGTTAACCCTCAAAAACTCCCAATGTTGTTATTGTGTGGTGTTTATACACAAAAGCGTACATGATTTATTGCAAGTTATTTGTAAAATATCCAAAAAGCTTGCAAATTTAAGTATGCTAAAGCCTACAATCAAAACCCCTCAGTTGGGAATATTCGGTTCTCTTGCCGATCAGTTAGATCAAAAACATCCCTTATTTCTATTGGCAGATAGTATAGATTGGGTTGTTTTTGAAGATACTTTTAAAGTTCATTATAGTACTAAAATGGGTGCTCCTTCTAAGCCCATCCGTTTAATGGTGTCTTTACTGATTTTAAAATATTTACGCAATCTTAGTGATGAGAATCTGGTAGAACAATGGGCTGAAAATTGTTACTATCAATATTTTAGCGGTATGCAGATTTTTACTCCCAGGATACCGTGTGTTCCTACGGAATTGGTTGCTTTCCGGCAACGTATCGGAGAGTCCGGTGCGGAACTTATTTTAAAAGAAAGTATCCGGGTAAACAGGACAAATGATGATGATAATGTTGGCAATGCCGTAAGCCTGGACAGCACTGTTCAGGAGAAAAATATTACATATCCTACCGATGATAAAAACTATAAAAAGATAATAAAAAAGTGTTGGAAAATAGCAGATGAACACGCACTTGATTTACGGCAATCTTATGTAAGAATAGTAAAAATATTAAGTTACAAACAACGATTTAAAAGACATAAAAATGGTGCTAAGCAAGCCAGGAAAGCGAATAAAAAAATACAAATAATTGCTGGCAGGCTTGTACGGGAAATTGCCCGAAAGCTACCATTAGAGCATCTTGGCACATACTTGCCTTATCTAAAATTAGCGCAACAAGTCCTTTCTCAAAAAAGAGGAGACAGTCAAAAGATTTACAGCCTCCATGAGCCAAAAGTAAAATGCTACGCCAAAGGCAAAGAACATAAAAAGTTTGAATTTGGAAGCAAAGCCTCTATCATAGTAGACCAAAGTAGTGGCATCATAATGGGTGCTACAAATTTTACCGAAACCTTACACGATTCTAAAACAATACCCGATGCCTTAGAACAATATGAACGGTTAAATGGAACACAACCAAAAGAAGTGTTTGTTGATAGAGGTTACCGGGGGGTAACGGAATATAAAGGCACTAAAATAAATATTCCTAAACCCGAAAAACAAATTTCAAAACAAAAAAGACAAGGACATATAAACCGTGCTGGTATAGAACCTGTCATTGGACATTTAAAAAAGAGCTACCGCCTTGGTAGAAACTATTTGAAGGGAATATTAGGCGACAATATGAACGTTATTTTTGCAGCCGCTGGAATGAATTTTAAACGACGAATAAACCTCTGGTGTACAGAGGCAATTTTACGTTGGGTACTCCTCTTCAAATACATTCAAGGGGTTTACTGGAATTTTTATGCCCAATTTAAAAACCGACTTTTTGAGGGTTAACTACCTAGTGGTGGTATGTTAGTAGAAAAAAAAGATTTCAATAATTGTTTATGGGCTCGATGGGGCGAAATATTAAACATATCGCCCCGATAAGGCTTCTGAAAAATAAAAAATTACATGCTGCTAACATATCGGCTCTGTGAGCCTTGAAAACATACAAATTAAATTAACGTAGACGACGGATAAACACAGTTTGACAGTGCTTTGTTTTCTTATTTCTTTTTTGTCAAAATACTATCCACGGCATATTTGACATTTACACCAATAAATTCTTCTTTTACCCGTAAAACTGTATCGCTTGCAGTAAAATGTATTTGTACAGAATCATCCGTAACTTTTGATATAGTAATCCCTGTAATTTTTTCCTGAGCAATCAGGCGCTTACTAAAACCATTGAGATTTATTTTTACTTCTCCTTTATCAGTATTTACAAATAAATCAGGGGAAGCCTGGTAATAACT
>CBDUEE010000354.1:0-2141 GCA_965366105.1 uncultured Flavobacterium sp.
ATAGGCTAATTTTATTTTTTGACAGCCATACTTATGGCTATTTCACTGCATTTGCAGTACATTACATTCAATTTTTAGATTAATAAGAAACGTATTTATGCTCTTATTGTCTCATGATTGTTCACAAATCAAAATTTTAATTAAATCACTTTCAAAAGAAAATTTTCTTTTGACACAAATCCCTACACTATGAAATATTCAATTTCAAACGTAATGGTTGCAGCAACGATGTTGTTAACCTTTACAATCTCTAGCGCACAAATAAAAAATTCAGTAACTGAAAACGTAAAGATTTACGGTAACTGTGGCATGTGTGAAAAAACAATAGAAAAAGCAGGTAATCTAAAAAACGTTGCTACTGTTGATTGGAATAAAGACAGCAAAATGGCTTCGATAACTTATGATTCTAAAAAAACAACTCAAGACGAAGTTTTAAAACGCATTGCTTTAGCAGGATACGATAGCGATACTTTTCTTGCGCCAGACAATGTTTATAATGAATTACCAGGTTGTTGTCAATATGATAGAGAAAGTAAAATTGCAGTAAAAGCAACTGCATCTACGATGAATCATGAAAATCACGCAAATCACATGGATATGACAAATACAGCAATGAAAGAAATGAACCAACTTACGTCAGTTTTCGATAATTATTTTGCAGTAAAGGATGCATTAGTAAGTACAGACGGAGCAATGGCTGCTGCAAAATCTAAAACGCTACTTACCAATTTAGAAGCGGTACAAATGGATAAATTGGAAATGGATGTTCACATGGTGTGGATGAAGGTTTCTACCAATTTAAAAGAAGATGCTAAGCACATCGCTGATACTAAAGATACTGAACACCAAAGAGAGCGTTTTATCAACTTGTCAAAAAACATGTATGAATTAATCAAAGTTTCAAAAACAGAAAACCCTATTTACTACCAGTTTTGTCCAATGGCAAACAAAGGAAAAGGTGCTAACTGGTTGAGCAAAGAAAATGCAGTTAAGAATCCATATTACGGTTCGATGATGATGACTTGCGGTAAAACGGTAGAAACAATTAAATAAACAGAGCAAAGTCCATTTGTGAAATTTGGGCTTTGTTTTTTATTAAAAAAAATAATTATAATGGATATTAGGACAAAACTAATCGTCTTTTTACTAGTAACTTTTAGTCTTACTTCATTTGCACAAATAAAAATTGGAGACGCAATTCCATCAATTGAATTGCAAAGCAGCAAAGATGTAAAAATTAATATAAATGAATTCAAAGGTAAGTACGTATTAATTGACTTCTGGGCTTCCTGGTGCGGACCATGCAGAGTGGGGAATAAAAAGCTAGTGCAAATGCATAAAGATTTAGATTCAAGTAAAATAGAAATTATTGGAATTTCAATTGATACAGACGCTACTAAATGGAAAAAAGCGATTGAAAAAGACAAGATACATTTTTTGCAATTAATTGATCCAAAAGGATTTGATGCTAACGCAGCAGTAACTTTTGGAGTAGAAGAGTTGCCTTCAAAATTCCTATTTGATAGCGAAGGAATATTAATAATGAAAAACCCAACAGATCAAGAAATAATAAATCTAATAAATAAATAAAATGAAAATAGTAAATATAAAATACAGCGCTCTAATAGTTTTAATGGTGATGTTTTCGGCGGTAAGTAATGCACAAATTTCAAAAGCAGAGATTGTAGCAACGGGATTAACGTGCTCTATGTGCTCTAATGCAATAAACAAACAATTAAAATCAATGCCAGAAGTTAAGAATGTTGAAATCGACTTGAATTCAAACACTTTCATTGTTTCGTTAGCAGATAATAATTCACTATCACCTTCGATCTTCAAAGAAAAAGTGGAAAAAGCAGGTTTTTTCATTGGCTCTTTAATTGTCACAGTTGATGCTGAAACTTTAAAGAAAAACTCTTTCGTTGTTGTAGACGGTAAAGAAAGCAAGAATAAGGAAGTTCAAATACAAGTTTTAGATAAAGGTTACGTAACTGATAAAGAGTTTAAAAAACTATCTAAGTCATACAAGAACAGCACAACTTATGCTATGAACAATGAAAAAGATTTCCATATTAAAATTGTAAAATAATGAAGAAGTTTCTAGTACTAGTTGTCCTATTCATTTTCCAAAAAGGTACGAG
>CBDUEE010000355.1:0-2125 GCA_965366105.1 uncultured Flavobacterium sp.
AAAAATCAATATCTGAATTTGATCCGGAATTCTCGACTGTATCTTTTTTGAATAACTTAGAAACCATTTTATACATTCTAACAAAATCCATTCCGTTTTCAATCGTTCCGTCAGACGGCATAATTCTATTTTTAGGTGAAGATTTGACATCGTCTGTAAATTTTAGATCTACCATATCTTGTGAATTTGGTAAAGCTGGCTTTATGTCCGTTTTACCTTTTACAATTACTTCTTTTAAAAGCGTTGTTTGAGATTCTAAATGGACTATAAATAATGGTTTTGAAAAATCTTTATCTTGAATTATGATTTTTTTTGACTTGAAAGCTGGGCTTAAAACCAGCAAAGTGTCTTTAGCTTTCGCTAAAACATCAAAAAACCCTTGATTACTAATAAAGGTTCGAGTTTTAGAATTCAAATTAAACACGTAACCGTTGTCTACCAATGCCGTATCATTTTGAAACTGACCATGCAGTGGTTTTCTATTTTCATTTTGAGCAAAGATAAATTGTGTAAAGAAAATTAAACAAAGTATTTCAATTTTAGTTTTCATTTGGGTTTGTTTTTTTTGGTAAAATTATTTCTGTTAAAGCTATTCATTAACTTTTATTAGAACTTCTAATTTAAAATTATTTATTTTTTATTCAATGTTAATTTTTTATATTCTTGAGCTAGTCCAATTATAAAAAAAGTTATTTTTTCCTCATTATGGGATTCTAAAACCTTCAAAAAAAACTCATTTTCAACTATATAATACTTAAAACCATTTACATATTCTACAGGTATTCCTAATTTCAAAGTGAAAAATTCAATTTGGTACATTTCAGAAATTAACTTTATATTCGTTTCCTTTTTCTCTAAAGCAACTAATTTTTTAAGACGTTTTGTTCTCCCATTTATTTTATTTATTAGTGGATCCAGTTCCATACTTCCACCCAACAAACCAAGCAACATAATTGGTTTAAAATCACCTGCTGTTTTCAATTTACGTTCCGCAGGAGAATACTTAAATGGATCTTTAGTCGTTATACCCAATGAAAGTAGTGAAATTTGATTTTTAATTACAATAACTTCTCTCAGTTTTGTAGCAGTAGGAAGCATTTTTATGGACAATAAACTCGATTCGATTTCATCCGTCTCAACTTTTAATCTATAGGGTTCTAAATTTACTGCTGTAAAAATCAAAACATCATTGATTTTTGCTAAAATAAAAAATGTACCATCTTTATCCGTAACCGTTGCTTTTTCATTTATTAAATTTAAGACATTTATTCCATTAGCACTAACAGACTCCTATAGCTTGTCCATAAGAAAGGTTTCCTGTTATAAATAAAACTAAAACAAAAAAATTATTTATTTTCAAGAGTAATTATTTCGTTATAATTCTGAGCAAGTTTTACAATTAAAAACATAATTAAAACTTTGTTTTTAGCTCTTAGTGCATTAGCAAAAGGGATATCATCAATACAATAATATTGAAATCCTTTAATATAATCAGAAGGGATTTTTAATGTTTCAATATAATATTTATCTTCAAAAAGAACAGCAATGCGTGCTAATAATTGTTCTTTTTTCTCGACTATAATTTCTTTTTTCAACATCGCTTTGCGCCCAGAAATACTATTAAGCAGTCCATCGATTCCTCCTCCAGAAGTTGCAGTATATAGTTTTCGTTCTGCGGGTGTGTATTTCTTTTGATCATAAGGAATAATCCCTAAACTCTCGGCTGAAATAGTGGATTCATTCACCACAACCTCTTTCAAAATAATACTTTTGGGAATCATCAATACTGTGAAATTTCCTTGCAGTATATCTTGTTGATTAATTTTTTTGCGAAGCGTTTCCAGATTAACAGCACTAAATACTAGAATATCACTTACTTTCACCGGAATTATAAAGGAGCCGCTCACATCAGATACTGTTGCTTTTTCTATTGTCGTATTTACAATATTTACTCGATCAACTCCAACAGAATCGGCTATGATCTTCCCACGTATTTGCTGTATCTCTTCTGTTTGTGCAAAAGTAATTTGTACCAACAAAAAAAGGATTGACTGTAGAATAATTTTAATTTTCACTCGCAATTATTTCTTTATATTTAATAGCTAATTCACCTAAAAAAAAAGTA
>CBDUEE010000356.1:0-2110 GCA_965366105.1 uncultured Flavobacterium sp.
ATGTAGAACGTAAAACTAGATATACTTTTATTATGAAAATTGACAATAGAAAATCTAAAACTGTAACAAAAGCTTTTACAGATTCTTTAAATAAACTACCAAATTACATCAGAAAATCAATGACATACGACAACGGAATGGAAATGGCAAACCATAAATGGCTCACGGATAAAACAGGAATAAACATCTATTTTGCTCATCCTTATTCTTCATGGGAAAGAGGAACTAATGAAAACACAAACGGACTAATTAGACGCTTTTTCCCTAAAGGTACTGACTTTAGTAACATCTCTGAATTACAACTCAAAAGAGTGCAAAACATATTAAACAATAGACCCAGGAAGGTTCTAGGATATAAAACGCCTAACGAAAAAATGCTAGAAGAATTAAATCCAAAAATGGTCGGCGGTAAGTTTTTTTCGGAAATAACTTTTGGCCTCTTAAAAGGTCTAAAAAGTTATTCTGAAAAAAATGACTTATGTCTACCTAAATTTGTAAGTTTGAATTATTAATAATCAATACGTTTGTTGCGTTAGATTGTTGAATCCACCCAGAAATCCGAAAAGAACATAATTTTAAAATATACTTTTTTCACTAGTGTCCACTTAAAATAAGTTGAAAACCAGCTGGTTAATATTATGTTCATTGACATTATTGTAATCTGATTTCATAAGTAACTCATTTATAGATGTTTTATCCAGTAATGATGCGGATAAAATTTGTAGAATTTCGTAGGTCGAACGATTTATTTTTAAATCTTTTGCGATTATAGAAACTAAACAGTAAGTTATAATTGCTACGTTAATTTGGATACGAACAGCATTTTCTGTTGTTCCCCAAAAGGTCTTGACTTTTAGGTGTTGTTTTATCCATTTAAAGAACAATTCTACTTGCCATCTTTGTTTGTAAAGTAACGCAATATCCTCAGCGGATAATTCAAAATTATTAGTCAAAAAGACCAACGTTTTTTTATTTTCACAATCGAAAAATTTCACTTTTCGTATCTTTTCTGGGTAATCTTTTGATGTATAAAAACCTTCTATTTTTCCAATTTGGTCATATTTAATTCCTATTGTTTTATCAACTTTTTTAGAATACATTCTTTTGAATTTTACATTAGATTTTGCTCTAACTACAAAGTAAGCACTAGCTTTTGTAATGCGAAAAAGTCGTTCATAATCAACATAGGCTCGGTCAAAAATGTAATAAGCAAACGGCTCATAATCTATAACATCCATTGCGTTAACATCGTGCACATTTGCTTCTGTAATATGAATAAATACAGGGATTTGTGTGTTAACATCAAACAGAGTGTGCAATTTTATTCCAGCTTTGGTTTTTCGAAAATGAGCCCAACAAAATACGCTCAAGCATAAGTCAATTGTTGAAGAATCAAAAGCATAAATATTGCCCTTTATTTCAAAAGCATCATTGCTATTTTTATCTTGAGCAATTAATATTAAATGATTAGCAAACTCCTCAAATATTTTAAAATTCCGATTTTCATTAGCCTTGGATAAATTACTACGAGTTACGTTTTTGCCAAATCCTAAATGATATGATTTTGATTGATGTGCTTCTATGACAATTATCAAATCTCTTAAGCTTTCTCTAGCCGAAAGTTGACCAAAAATCATACATAATAATTGATTCCAACAAGTAAAATGTTTGACCGATTTATTGCCTAAATATTTAGCAGCTAATCTATCAAAAACACGCTGTGGAAGAAATTCAACCAATTGAGAGAAAACATATTTACCCTGATTCATATCCGTAATATTGAATTACGAACATAATAATCATTTCAAATCGTCACGCTTAAAAATGACTCTTAAAATACAGATTAACAATAATTTCAAAGAACTTATTTTATTTTTTAGTGGACACTAGTGATACATTAGCTTTAATTGACATGATAAAAGCAGGTATCCCAAATCAATATAGTGACGTCAAAGTTGTAACATATCAGACATTTTCAAAAATGCATGATACTTGGGATTTAGTATTAGTTGATGAAGTCCAAGATTTAAGAGAAAATACTATAAGAGAAATTCAGTCTAAAGGTAAAAGAGTAATTGTGGCAGGTGATGTTAATCAATCTATTTATGAT
>CBDUEE010000357.1:0-2091 GCA_965366105.1 uncultured Flavobacterium sp.
GTTTATGGTAGCCTTACTTTTGAAGAGTATTTTACTACGCTACAAATACAATTTCCCAATATCGAATTTAGTTATTTTCAAAGTAACATAGAAGGAGAGTTAATTGATAAAATTCAGGAATTTGGTTTTTCATTTGATGGTATAATTTTAAACGCTGGTGCTTACACTCACACTTCTGTAGGAATAGGCGATGCCGTGAAAGCCATAACTACTCCTGTTGTAGAAGTACATATTTCGAATACGTTTTCTCGTGAAACTTTTAGACATCAATCCTATATTTCGGGAAATGCTAAAGGAGTTATTCTAGGTTTTGGATTAAAAAGCTATGAATTAGCAGTACAGTCCTTTTTATAAAATCATATCGCTATTACACTATATTATAAATGATTAGCAAATAATTAATCTCCTATTTTTAAACTTCACCTATTTTTATACGAGAAAATTTTTGAATTGTAAAAAACTAAAAAAGGCATTAGAAAAATAATCTAATGCCTTTTTCTATAAAATGATATTTAGAGTCATTTAATCATTGGGCTCAACGTGAATCAAAACATGGCCCAATTCTGGAATTCGTTCCCGTAACGTATCTTTTAGTTGATGCGCTAAATCATGGCCTTCTTTTACAGTAATATTTGAATCGACTGTAGCGTGTAAATCGACATGATATTGCATTCCTGCTTTTCTAATAAAACATTTTTCAGTATCTAAAATTCCATTTACTTCCATAGAAACAATCCTAATTTGGGCTATTAAATCATCATTTAGATTTTCGTCCATAATTTCGCCTAAAGCAGGTCTAAAAATCTGATAACTATTATATAAAATAAATCCCGAAGCAAATAGAGCTGCCCAATCATCAGCAGCTTCGTAACCATTACCTAAAAATAAAGCAATCGAAATACCAAGAAATGCAGCCACAGAAGTTATGGCATCACTACGATGATGCCAAGCATCTGCTCTTAATGAGGAACTGTTAGTTTGCACACTTCGTTTCATGACTACTCTAAAGGAATACTCCTTCCAAATGATTATAGCTCCAAGAATGATTAAAGTCCACGGTTTTGGCAATTGATGTGGCGTTTGAATATTTATAATACTTTCGTAAGCAATGACGGTAGCCGAAGTAATTAAAAAACCTACTACTAAAAAAGTAATGAGTGGCTCCGCCCTTCCGTGTCCATAAGGATGATTTTTATCTGCAGGTCTATTAGAATATTTGATGCCAAATAAGACTAAAAAAGAAGCAAAAATATCAGTAGTAGATTCTATGGCGTCTGCGATCAAGGCATACGAGTTTCCAAAAAAACCAGCCAGACCTTTTATAATAGCCAAGCAGGTATTCCCAATGATACTAAAATAAGTTGCCTTTATTGCTGTTTGTTCGCGTGACATACGTTTTGTTATAAAATGAATAAAAAAAATCGCTTAAGTAAACCAAACTGAATTTAAAATCCTTACTGGCTTACTTAAACGAAATTTTACGTGATTTAGATTATTATTCTCGTACAATTTTAGCACCTATGGCTCTCAATCGTTCGTCAATACGTTCATATCCTCTATCTATTTGTTCAATATTTTGTATGGTACTTGTCCCTTTTGCAGAGAGCGCAGCAATTAATAATGAAATTCCAGCACGGATATCTGGTGATGACATTGTAGTTGCTTTTAGTTGCGATTTGAAATCATGTCCCATCACTACAGCGCGATGCGGATCACACAACATAATTTTGGCACCCATATCGATTAGTTTGTCAACAAAGAATAACCTGCTTTCAAACATTTTTTGATGAATCAAAACATCGCCTTTTGCTTGAGTTGCAACTACAAGAACAATACTCAATAAATCTGGAGTAAATCCTGGCCAAGGTGCATCTGCGATTGTAAGTATTGAACCATCAATATCAGTTTTTACTTCATATCCATCTATGTGAGCAGGAATATAAATATCATCACCTCTGCGTTCTAATGTAATTCCTAATTTTCTAAAAGTATTTGGAATTAATCCAAGATTATCCCAGCTCACATTTTTTATAGTGATTTCAGATTTTGTCATAGCAGCAAGACCAATCCAGCTTCCTATTTCGATCATAT
>CBDUEE010000358.1:0-2082 GCA_965366105.1 uncultured Flavobacterium sp.
TTCCAACTGAATTACTTCAGATTTTCCTCCTAAATTTAATTCAACTTCATCTCCAATGTTGCAAAGTATGTTTCTAATGATGATTTTTTTAAAATGACGGCTAACGGTTGGGTATTTATGCAGACGGGATAAAAATACGAAAACTCTATACTTGCTAAAATCTTAATTAATTGCTACAATCTTCGATGAAAACTTCCTACCCGCTTGTATAAATACCTTCTTTACTTTACATTCATAAAATTATTACCTTTAAAATAAGCAAGACAGAGGTGAACTAGAAATACCTTTAAAGATTAATAGTCTTCACTAACATATCAGTCCTCTGTCTTGTTTTAAAACGTTGAAACCGCTTTAGATAGAATACCAGATTACCCAGATCTAATAAAGATTTTAAAGAATTTCAACATTTAATTTAACACCTACTAAATTATGAAAAATTACCGAACTCACGTAGGAATTGATGTCGCCAAATTAACCTTGGATTATTGTTTACTACAAGTAGATCAGAAGCCAGTACGAGGGCAGATTCTCAACACTCAGAAATCCATTAAAACTTTTTTAAAAGCCCTTGAAAAAGAGGGGTTTCATTTAGAAGAAGCGCTGTTTGTCTTCGAAAATACGGGCATTTATTCCTCGTTGCTCTCTTTGGTTTTAAACGAAAGTGAATTGGATTATGCACAAGTTCCTGCACTTGAAATCAAACGTTCTCTCGGTATTACCCGCGGCAAAAGCGATAAAGTTGATGCCAAAGAAATTGCGCAGTATGCCAAACGTAATACTGATAAAATTATGCTTTCCACGCTGCCGGAACTGAGTTTGCAACAACTTAAAATGGTGTTTTCTGAACGCGAAAAAACCATTGCTGCCATTAAAGTTTTTGAAAGAACGATGGAAAATGAAACCTTCCTCAGCAAAGAAGTTTTCGGCACTGTGAAAACGATTAATCGGCAAACCGTAAAACACTTGAAGAAACAACTTGCGATGCTTGATAAGAAGATGAATACCTTGATTCGGGAGGACGAAACGCTATGTGAGCAGCAAAAACTTTTAAAAAGTATTCCAGGAATAGGAGAGGTGACCTCGGTTTATCTTCTCATGGTAACCAAGGGATTCACGGCCTTTACGAGCGGCAGAAAGTTCGCGTGTTACTCTGGCGTGGCACCTTTCGAACACAGTTCCGGAACGAGTATCAAAGGAAAGACAAGAGTAAGTCACTTAGCGGATAAAAAGATGAAATCGTTATTGCATTTAGTCTCGCTCACTGCGATCAAATACGATGCAGAACTAAAAGAATATTATACAAGAAAGAAAGCGGAAGGAAAACACACGATGTTGGTTTTAAACAATATAAAATGCAAAATTGTGTACCGGATATTTGCCGTAATTCAGCGAAAATCAAACTTCATCAATCTGCACAAATTTGCATCCTGATTTTATTAATTTTTACTTGTTTTTTGTCATAGAATATGTTATCTAGAGAAAATTTCAAAATAAACTCCTTGCTGTTTTTGGGAAATTTGAAGATTTCTGATCCTTTCCTAACGATATACAGATCTCTTTCTTTTGCAAAATAATCATTCGCATCTTTACCGTAAGCGCTGGGACTTTTTTCTCCTTTCAATAATTCTACTTTTTCTCTTTTGTAAAGCGAATATTGAGGATGGTCAACGAGTACGACCAAGTAGCCGAACCTACTTTTAGATTCGAAAGAATAATTATTAATTTGATAGGTTTTTTTCAAAGTTGGAAATTCGATTTTTAGACCCTCTTCTTTATTGGTGTAATAAATTTGGCCATCAACTTCGAATTCCATTTCGTCTTCATAGCCGTTATATCTAAGATTTTGCACATTACCATGATAACCCTCAATTTTTACATGATCGAAATTTTTACTATTGATATATGGATTTCCGTCAATAATATATTCTTTGGTTGTAGGCCGGTTAGCTCTCATAAAGAAATTTCCACTAGAAAAAGAAATGTTCTCATTGCCCACTTGAGCAAATGCCAAACTTTCAAAAAGGATAAAGGCCAAAACAAATAGATATTTCATTTTAACAAACTTTTACGAACAAATGAAGA
>CBDUEE010000359.1:0-2062 GCA_965366105.1 uncultured Flavobacterium sp.
GTTATTGCTTTTGTTGTTGGACTTGCTACTGCATTTATGATTTTTAAAAATTAAAAAAAAATCGAGATTGAATTAGATTTTTAAATAGAAATAAAGAATACTATAATTGATGTCAGAAAATCTTCAAAATAATTCGTTATTATCTCAAGTTGTCAATTTGCTTCAGCAATCAAAGCAACAAGTAGTACGAGCTATAAATCAAACTATGGTTTATACTTATTATGAGATTGGCCGAATGATTGTTGAAGAAGAACAAAATGGAAAAGATAGAGCAGAATACGGCAAGCAATTATTAAAAGGACTTTCAAAAGAGTTGAATCAGGAGTTTGGAAAGGGATTTTCTGTTGAAACATTGGAGAAAATCAGAAGGTTTTATTTGACGTATTCAAAATCGTCTACACTGTCTACGATTTCTGAAAACGATAAATTATCTGAAGTGATTGTACCATCTGTACCTGTAAAAAAAACACTTTCTTTCAACATAAGTTTTTCGCTTTCTTGGTCTCATTATAACTTTTTAATACGCATTGATAACTCTAATGAAAGAAGTTTTTATGAAATCGAAACTGCAAAAAATAATTGGAGCGTTCGGGAATTAAAGCGACAATATGATACTGCTTTATATACGAGATTGTCTTTAAGCAGAGATAAAGAAGGAATTTTGAAACTTTCTCAACAAGGACAAATTATAGAGAAGCCAAAAGATATAATCAAAGATCCTTATATTCTTGAATTTCTTGGTTTACCCGAGTTAAATCAATATTCGGAAAATGAACTTGAAGAAGAAATCATCAATAAATTAGAACAATTTCTGTTAGAATTAGGGAATGGTTTTACGTTTGTTGCCAGACAAAAAAGAATCACTTTTGATGATAAACATTTTAGAATCGACTTAGTTTTTTATAACCGAATATTAAAATGTTTCGTTCTTATAGATTTAAAAATAGGAGAATTAAAACATCAGGATTTAGGCCAAATGCAAATGTATGTGAATTATTATGACAGAGAAATGCGTTTAGAAGAAGAGAACAAAACAATTGGCTTAGTTCTTTGTCAGAATAAAAGTGATTTAGTTGTAGAATACACATTACCTGAAAATAATGAACAAATTTTTGCTAGTAAATATAAAATGGTGTTGCCAAGTAAAGAGGAATTGATCCATTTGATTGAACAAATATAGAAGAATTTAAATGGAGTTATTATAGCGCCATAATTTGAGTTTTAAGCATTTTTATGAAAGACGAAGACGAAGATAACATCATACCAAACGAAGACGAATCGCAAAACGAAACGAATGATTCTAACGAGTCAAACGACGAAGGATTTGAAGATATCATAACTTCAGGCGGACAGCATTTTTACGATAATCAAGAAGACGGAAACGATACCATTACCAAAGTTACGGGGATGTATAAAGACTGGTTTCTGGATTATGCCTCTTATGTAATTCTGGAGCGAGCCGTTCCTGCGATTGAAGATGGTTTTAAACCAGTACAACGCAGAATCATGCACTCGCTAAAAGAGTTGGATGATGGACGTTATAATAAAGTAGCAAACGTAGTTGGTCACACCATGCAATACCATCCTCATGGGGATCAGAGTATTGGTGATGCAATGGTGCAAATAGGCCAAAAAGAATTATTAATTGATTGCCAAGGAAACTGGGGGAATATCTTAACTGGTGATGGAGCAGCAGCTTCTCGTTACATTGAAGCGAGATTGTCTAAGTTTGCTTTAGAGGTTTTATATTCTCCAAAAATTACCGATTGGGGTGTTTCGTATGATGGAAGACGTGCAGAACCCAACAATCTTCCCGTAAAATTCCCGTTGCTTTTAGCACAAGGAGCTGAAGGTATTGCGGTTGGTCTTTCTACGAAAGTATTGCCTCATAACTTTAATGAGTTAATAGATTGTTCCATCAAAATATTAAAAGGAAAACCGTTTACCTTGTATCCGGATTTCATGACACAAGGAATTGCTGACATATCTAATTATAATGATGGTTTGCGTGGTGGACGCGTTCGGGTGCGTGCTAAAATTGCGCAACTGGATAAGAATACAT
>CBDUEE010000360.1:0-2053 GCA_965366105.1 uncultured Flavobacterium sp.
GCATTGGACATTTAAAATACTAATGAGTGAATCTGACAGAGAAACATTCAAAATTAAACTTAAGAATCGAAATTTCAGAGATTGAAAGGAGTGAGAGAATAACAGAATTTCCTAACGTAAGCATTTTTGACAAAGCCATAATATACAAGTACACTTGCGATGGATATGGAACAGTCAACGAAATTCTTAGAAAATCAAAATGTAAAAAAAACAGTGGATTTGGCAAACTATTAAATAAGTCTCTAACGAAATTGCCAAATTTTGATGGTTTGGTGTATAGAGCAGCTAATTTGACAAAAAATGAACTTAAGCGATATGAGGATGCTATAGGGAGTAACGAACTGTTAAAAGAGTATTCGTTTATATCGACAAGTAAATCTAGAATGATAGCTACAGCATTTAACGGCAATACACTTTTCAGAATATACTCAAGAACTGGAAAAGAAATTGAAAAAATCGCTAAATTTGGAATACACGGATATCCTAATGAACAGGAAGTACTTGTAGGCTCCCCCAAAAATAGTACGTTTTAAAAGTAGACAAAATTGTTAACTTTAAAACTGTAAACTATTATGAGAAAGAATCAATTCAGTCCCACACAAATTGCCAGTATACTTAAGGAATTTGATGATGGTAAAACAGCCGAAGAAATTACCCGAGATCACGGTGTAAGTAAAGCAGCATTATATAAATGGCGACAGCGCTATGGAGGTATGGAGGCTTCAGAATTGAAGCGAATAAAAGAGTTGGAGGAGGAAAACAGCCGTCTGAAACGAATGTATGCAAACTTGGCTATGGAGCTTGACACTGCAAAATACATTATCGAAAAAAAGCTTTAAAGCCTTGCGAGAAGCGTAGAATTATTGAAACGCTTCGAGCAGAAAGACCAAAGGACATCAGCAAGGCGTGTCGTATTTTGAGGGTAAGTAGAAGCAGCTTAACCTATCAATCAATAAAAAATGACCATACTTTAGTGGCAATGCTGGAGCAGTTGGCTTATGCACACCCCAGGGAAGGTTTTTGGAAATGCTTTGGCAGAATAAGAAATGATGGCAATATCATTAATCACAAAAGGGTTCATAGAGTATACAAGATAATGGGGCTGCCAATGAGACGTAAATTAAAAAGGCGCTTGCCAGCAAGAGTTAAAGAACCATTAGTTGTGCCGTGTAGCTTTACAGATACCTGGAGTATGGATTTTATGAGTGACGCCCTTAGCAACAGTACAAAGTTTAGATCATTCAACATTATAGATGATTATAACAGGGAGGTGCTTTTTGTAGAAACAGACTACTCGCTAAAGAGTAGCAGAGTAATATGGGTGCTAAGACATTTAATAAAACGGTATGGCAAACCAAAAAAAATAAGAATGGATAACGGTCCTGAGTTTGTGGCAAAAATTACAAAAGCTTGGAGTGTGGCAAATGAAATCGAATTTAAATATATTCAACCTGGCAAGCCGACGCAGAATGCGTTTATTGAAAGATTTAATAAAAGCTATAGAGAAGGAGTATTGGACGCATATCTATTTGACAGTATAGATGAGGTAAGAGAAGCAAGCCAAATCTGGGTAGATGACTACAATAACCACCGACCACACGATGCATGCGGAGGAAAGCCGCCCAAAAAATATAGAATAGAACAACAAGAAATCTCACACGCTGGGGGACTACATTACGCTTCGGCTACGCCTCCGCTCCATTACGTCCCCCAGCGTGTGAACACTAATCAGATAAAAAGTCTACTTTAGAACTGTACTAAAAAGGGGAAGCCTACATAACCTTACTGCATAGTAGCAACAAAATCTTTAAACTTTTTCTTAGTAACGATGGTATCAATAAGGCGGTACACCATTGCTTTATCTTCCTCGTCCAGTTCATTAATAAGCCTAAGTTGTTCTAGGCTAGTAATGTTTTCAATTTTTTCTTCTGTAGGTATTTTGCTTTTTCCCAGCAACGTTTTCTATGACGTTGCGTGCTACGAAGCATTAATCATTTTCTTTACCCTCTACCAATTTTTTTCTTATTTTTAATAATGCCAGTAAAGACTAGGG
>CBDUEE010000361.1:0-2025 GCA_965366105.1 uncultured Flavobacterium sp.
CTCCAAAACCTGAACGTGTATCTTTACTTCCTGTATTTGTATATTTTTTCATTTTCTAATTTAGATTTTAGCAGTATTCAACTGAACACTAATTACTGAATGCTGAATACTTTCTAATAATCTGAATTGCCTCCAGTATTATAATTTTGAGTCATAGCAGTTTCTAGTTGCGCATCATTAGGCGCTTTACCGTGCCAGGCATGGGTATTCATCATGAAATCTACTCCGTTACCCATTTCAGTATGCAACAATACACAAACTGGTTTTCCTTTTCCGGTTCTTGATTTTGCATCGTTCATACCAGCAATAATTGCTTCGATATCATTTCCTTTTTCAATTTCTAAAACATCCCAATCAAAAGCTTCAAATTTAGCTCGGATACTTCCCATTGCTAAAACTTCGTCAGTTGTTCCATCAATTTGTTTTCCGTTCAAATCTATTGTAGCAATAAGATTGTCTACATTTTTTGCAGAGGCATACATAATTGCTTCCCAGTTTTGACCTTCTTGTAATTCACCATCACCGTGAAGTGTGTAGATGATATGGTTGTCGCCATTCAGTTTTTTTGCTTGAGCAGCTCCAATACCTACAGATAAACCTTGTCCAAGAGATCCTGATGCCATTCTGATTCCAGGTAAACCATCATGAGTTGTTGGGTGTCCTTGTAATCTTGAATTGATCAAACGGAAAGTAGCTAATTCTGCAATTGGAAAATAACCGCTTCTTGCTAGAACGCTGTAAAATACAGGTGAAATGTGTCCGTTTGAAAGGAAGAAAAGATCTTCTCCAATACCGTCCATTTCAAAACCTTCTTTGCGATCCATTATATTTTGGTATAAGGCTACAAGAAATTCAGTACAACCAAGAGATCCTCCAGGATGTCCTGAGTTAACAGCGTGTACCATACGAAGAATGTCTCTTCTGACTTGGATAGTTAAATCGTTTAATTGTTGTGTGTTAGGCTTCATTTTGTGTGTAAGAGTTAAACTGTTGCAAATGTAATTTTTATTTAGGGTTAAGGCAAAGGTTTTATTGAATATTTACCTTGTATATAAAGAGTGTTCTTAGGTTGAAAAACATACCTTTAAATCTTTAAAATAATCATAAAAAAAGTCTGCATGAAGCAGACTTTAATTTTTCTAAAAAATGTTTTTAAGAATTTATTTTATTCCTCAAACTACTCCATCCACCGCCATTGTATACGTTCGTATATCCATTAGATTTTAAAATACTTTTTGCGGAAGCACTTCGCATTCCAGAGGCACAACAGGTAATAATAGTTTTGTTTTTATCTTTTAGCTTCCCTAAATTACTACTTAAAGTATCTACAGAAATATTCATAGAACCATTAATGTGTCCGCCAGAATATTCACCTTTGCTACGAACGTCAAGAATAATAGCGCCATGTTTTACTAGTTCAGCGTAATTAACACTTGGCCCTAAACCCAATAGTTTTTTTATTGTATTGATCATTTTATTTAACTTGTTTGTGATTGAAGAAAATTTACATCTAACCAAGACCCACCATTGTAGCAATCAATCCCTTTTTGAGATAGATAATGTTGTGCTTGTCCGCTACGATTTCCTGATGCACAACATAGAATTAATGGTGCTTTTAGATTCTCTAATTCTTCTATTCTTTCTTGTATTTCTCCTAAAGGTATGTTTATTGAGTCTATAACATGGCCGCCCATAAATTCTTCATGCGTCCGCACATCAACAATAGTACACGCTTTTTCTTTGATTAAATTTTCTATTTTCATGATTTGAATATTTTAGTAAATTTTGTTTTCTGTAATTGATTATAAAGTTAATTGAATTCTTTTTCTTTCGCAAAAGTAATGCAACAACTTATGTAGTACAGTAACTTTTGTTACATAAGAGCTGATTTTTACTTTTTAGTTCCTATTTAGATTCTACTGTATTATAAATTCCAAAAAATTATGTTAAGGAGTCACTGTCAATAATAAAAAGATGTTTTTTTAATAGTATATTAGTAAAAAAAAATATGCGCTTTACTTTTTC
>CBDUEE010000362.1:0-2017 GCA_965366105.1 uncultured Flavobacterium sp.
CGTATTAAGTTTAGGAATAGAAATTTTATTTGCACTTGCAGCTAACGTCAGACTGTCTAAATACATCATCTGCAGTTTAAATATTAACGACTTGGAATCGATTCTCGCTTCTTTTTAAAAGTTCTTTAGCTAAATATTGCAAACTAAATACAGCTCTCATTTTGAAGATACATCCGTTTAGTGACATCATTTTTCCACTTAATAAGACTTTAAGTTCTTTTAAGAACTTTACAAGCATATTTCTTTCAACTATATTCATTATCCGGCGCAGGTTGTAAGCAGTAAATATAAAGCCGACATCAGCACTAGCTCTTTTTGTTCCTTTTTTTGTCATGATATAATTGAACCCCCATTGACGTTTAATCGTACCATACGGATGCTCGATGATTGACTGACGCCTTTTGTAAACCTCTTTATTGGCCTCGATGTTACGCCGATTGATTTCTGTATATGTTGCATATTCGCTCCTTTCAATCAGTCGTCCTCTTTCAATTTTGGTGCACGAATCTTTTACCGGGCACGTCTTGCATGAATTAGTTTTATAGTGTTTAACTGCATAGACATTGGTTCCGGTCTTCTTGTTGTACCAGATACCGTTTGAGATTAAAATCTGGTTTTGCGGACAGCAATATTGATCTTTAATTTCATCATAGATGAACTCGGTCATATTGTAACGAACATCAGGAGCATTTGAGCCTGCAAGGGGTATTGCCACCATCACATTTATTCCAAGCTCAAGACCTTTTTTAATTTCTGATCCTGTATGATAACCTTTATCATAGAGGGCAGTAAAATCTGTAGTGCCTAAAATCTTTTTTGCTCTGCGAAGCATGCCGCTTAAGGCAAGATTATCATTACTATTGGTTACTTTATAATCAATCTCTATACAGTGTTTTGCATCGGCAACGCTTTGTATATTATAGCTGATTTCGTTAGTCGTACTACCGGTTATCAGCTGCCTGCTTTCCGGGTCAGAAGTAGAAATCTGGGTTTGGCCACTTTGTACCAACTGAGTGCTTAAGTTTTCATAGGCCTTTTTCCTTTTATTTTGCTTCTGTATTTGTTGTTCTATAATTTGCTTCTTATCATCATTATCGGCTTCGGCCAGGGATTTATTATATTCATCCAGCTTTGAATCAATATAAGCCAGATGGCGTTCAATTTTGTTTTCATTAAAATTATTCTTCCTGGAATTTTGTGCACGTAATTTAGTGCTATCACCGGCAACCAGGGTGCCGCCGATCAAATCAAAATGCGTAGCAATACTTACGGTGTGCCTAAATACCTTGCGTATTGCCTTTTCATTATCCCGCCTGAAATTTGAAACAGTATTATGATCCGGCGTAAGTTGCTTCATCAGCCACATCAATTCAATGTTGCGCTTACACTCTTTTTCCAGTTGACGGCTGGATCGGATACGATTGAGATAACCGTATACAAATAGCTTTAATAGATCTTTGGGGTGATAGGCAGGCCGTCCTTCTCGGGATTCTTTGATTGCAAATTTATAATCTGCAACATTGATACTCTCAACAAACAAATCGATGAGGCGAACTTCATTATTTTGTTCAATAATCTGATCAAGTGAATCGGGGAAAAGTATGCTCTGGCTTCGATTTTTACCTTCGATAAATTGCATTAATAAATTTACCTTTAAACAATGCTGCGTGCAATTAATATTATAAACAGATGGGGATAGTTTTTAGACAGTCTGACGTTGGTGGCAATTTTTTACAGACCTTAAATTGATTTGAACGTTCCTTAAAAAATATCTGCAAAATGCGTGTTAATGGAAATTATTTTGAAAGATTTTTATTTTCTGCTTTTCCTTTTATTTTATTAGGTGGACTCATTTTTTATTCATTTAAAAGACCAGACATAGTCATTGTGTTTATTTCAATGCTAATTATCTCGGCAATAATTTTCCTAATTGACAAACTACCTTTATGGAAAACCCGGCTATTAAATTTTACAATTGTTGACAATAAATTATTTGTAAATGATCGTGAAATTGATG
>CBDUEE010000363.1:0-2016 GCA_965366105.1 uncultured Flavobacterium sp.
AATTTATATCGTTCTCCCATTTCGCCAAACCAATCGGCAATGACTATAATTTTATGCCACATAATTTAAATTTTAGTTGTTTTGATTATTGTTGTTCATTGCATTTTCTATTGCATTTTCTCTAATTTCTTTTTTTGCAGCTGTTTTAAAAATTATTATTGCAATAAAGATAATCGCGTAATTAATCCATTTTATATATTTTGAATTATCCGTTTCAAAATTATCTGGCTCGTCAATTTTTTGCATATTATTTGTTTTTTATGTGTTGTTTTTCTACGATTTTCGGTAAGCTTGACACTAGCTTAAATATATGCGCTACAAAGTAGCGCCAATACACCTATTTCTGAATGTATAGGCGAAAGTTCATGCTGTTTTTTACTCGCTCTTCAAAAATATATTTTTATTCCGAAATTGCTGATGTAAAATTATTTTTCCAAAAGTAATTCCTTTAAACATATTAACTTTACGGGAAACCGTAAAAGAACTTATTTACTATAAAATCCCTAGCCCTGACCGCAGTGAAAAACGCATGCCGGTTGCCAGCCGCTTTTTTCTGGTGGTTGCAGAGCGACTGCAAGAAGCTCCTGCAAGCGCCTAGAAAAAGGGTTGGCTACCAAATGCTTTGTAGCGTAGGGCAGGATTAGCTCCTAAAAAAAAGAACATAAAAAAACTCCACTACTTGCGCAGTGGAGTTTGTAATTGTTTAGAAATAAAAGGGTTTTTAGTTAACCAATACCCATTGTCCTGAAGCGATTAAGCTTTCGGCTTTTTTGTATTTCATTTCTTGTATTTGTCCGTTAGCCACGTTTTGAACCGTTACGTTGTCATTACGATTGATTTTTGGCATATCTCTCGTAATCGTTTCGGTAACTTGGCGTGGTTGCGTTTGACCTGCTTCACGATTTGCTGCTTCACTATTAGGAATTTCGTCCTTGTTTAGTTCGTAATCCTCTCTTGGCGCAACATCAACTGCTTCTTGAATTTTTTGATTTTCTTGAGCTGGTAAATCCCCTTTGAACAAGAAAGAGATTACTTCTTTGTTTACGTTGTCAATCATTGCTCTAAATAAATTAAAAGCTTCTAATTTGTAAATTAGCAATGGATCTTTTTGTTCGTGAACGGCTAATTGAACCGATTGTTTCAATTCGTCCATTTTACGCAAGTGTTTTTTCCACGCTTCATCAACAATTGCTAATGTAATGTTTTTCGCAAAATCTGCTACTAATTGTGTTCCTTGAGAATCATAAGCCATTTTCAAGTCCGTTACCACATTCAATGATTTTATTCCATCTGTAAACGGAACTACGATACGCTCAAATTGGTTGTTTTTATCTTCGTAAACACTCTTTATAATTGGGAAAGCTTCTCTGGCGCTTCTTTCTGTTTTCTCTGTATAATATTCTAATGTTGCTTTATATACTTTACCTGTTAGCTCCATTTCACTCAATTTAGTGAAATCACTTTCGGTTACTGGTGAGGTAATAGAGAAATAACGAATCAATTCAAATTCGAAGTTCTTAAAATTATTAGTCCCTTTATTTTGGTCTATAATTAATTCGCAAGTGTCATAAAGCATATTGGCAATATCCAATTTTAGACGTTCTCCAAATAAGGCATGACGACGACGTTTGTAAATTACTTCACGTTGCGCATTCATAACATCATCATATTCCAACAAACGTTTACGAACTCCAAAGTTATTTTCTTCTACTTTTTTCTGAGCACGCTCGATAGATTTTGTCATCATAGAATGCTGGATCACTTCTCCTTCTTGCAATCCCATTCTGTCCATAACTTTGGCTACTCTTTCAGAGCCAAATAAACGCATGAGGTTATCTTCAAGAGAAACGTAAAACTGGGAACTTCCTGGATCTCCTTGACGACCTGCACGACCACGTAACTGGCGGTCAACACGACGAGAGTCATGACGTTCTGTACCTACAATTGCTAATCCACCTGCGGCTTTTACTTCAGCAGATAATTTAATATCGGTACCACGACCAGCCATGTTTGTTG
>CBDUEE010000364.1:0-2013 GCA_965366105.1 uncultured Flavobacterium sp.
ATTTGAAGGTTTACAGTATGGATTTTTGATGAATATTAATATGTGAGCAATTTTAAATCTTAATGCAGTAATTTTAAAGAATATAGAACATAATTTCACTAAAAGAGGCTACCTATAGGACAGCCTCTTAAAAATAAATCCTACCAGTCTACTCTTCTTTTTGGCCAAGTAGGTATATTATCTTTCACAGTACCTGGAATAGGTTCAGCAGTATCTACATCGTGACAAGCCTCTTCTATACCACCTGAAATACTTTGTAACAGGTCTTGCGAAGCAACTCCTTCTACTCTCTCTTTTAAAGCATCTTAACTTAATTTCATAATTTTAAATTTTGTTATTAAACATTTATTTTAAAAATTATTCTCACAATCATCCTCTTCAATCCATCACGTGCACTTTGTTTAACTTATAAAATTTAATGTTGATGTTTAATTTTTTGATAAATATCACGCTTATTAATGTTGCTAATATATAAATAATAATTTAAAAATCTTACAAAATTTAATCTACTATATATAATAGTTTCCTCTCGTGAAGGATAAACCCGCGTGAAGAATAGCTGCGAAAATCCTCCTGATTTTTCTTCGAGAGATTATAGCGAATAGGCTGTTTCGCCCCGGCGAACACGCCCAAAACACGTTTAAAAACAAACTCCACAAAAAAAGCGCTCTCTTTCGAGAACGCTTTCCATATATAAAAAACTAAATATTAGTTGTTTTCAATCCATTTTCTAGCATTGACAAACGCTTCGTGCCACGGAGAAACTTCGTCGTTTCTATCTTTTGGATAATGTGCCCAGTTCCATTGGTAAGTAGAACGTTCGATATGCGGCATAGTCACCAAATGGCGTCCTGTAAGATCGCAAAGCATGGCCACATCATAGTGCGAACCGTTTGGATTAGCAGGATAGCCTTCGTAAGCGTACTTCCCAACTATGTTGTAACGCTCTTCGCCTAATGGCAGTTCGAATTTTCCTTCTCCATGCGAAACCCAAACTCCTAATGTTGCTCCAGCCAAGCTAGACAACATCACCGATTTGTTTTCTTGTACGGTTACGGATGTAAAAATACTTTCATGTTTGTTACTGTCGTTGTACAACATTTTTGGCATTTGTTCGTGCTCTGAATGGATTAATTCTAATTCGACGAATAATTGACAACCGTTGCAAATTCCAACAGATAAAGTGTCTTCGCGTTTGAAGAAATTATTTAATGCCGTATTTGCTTTTTCATTGTATTTGAAAGCTCCTGCCCAACCTTTAGCAGAACCTAAAACATCTGAGTTAGAGAAACCTCCAACCGCTCCAATGAATTGAATGTCTTCTAAATTTTCACGTCCCGAAATTAAATCGGTCATGTGAATGTCCTTAACATCAAATCCAGCTAAATACATTGCATTTGCCATTTCACGCTCGGAATTACTTCCTTTTTCACGGATGATAGCTGCTTTGGGACGTGGCTTAGAGTTATCGATTACTGGACTTTTTCCAGTAAAATGAGTTGGGAAAGTATATTGTAATGGTTGGTTTTTGTAATTATCAAAACGCTCTTGAGCAGTTCCGTTTTTAGATTGTTTTTGGTCTAATAAAAACGAAGTTTTAAACCAAATATCTCTGTATTTTGCAATATCTAATTTACAAGGGCCGAAATCTAGAGTAGCATCGGTAGTAGCGTTTCCTAATTTGTAGAAAGCAACTCCGTTAGTGTTTAATTTAGCTTCAATCGTCACATTGTCTTTCGCTTGAAAAACAATTCCGATATTCTCCGCAAATAAATACTTGATGATGTCTTTTTCTTCAAAAACAGAGAAATCTATTTTAGCTCCTAAATTCACATCAGCAAAACACATTTCTAATAAAGTAGTGATTAAACCACCACTTCCGATGTCGTGTCCTGCAAGAATTTGATCGTCTAAAATTAATTGTTGAATGGTATTGAAAGCATTTTTGAAGAAAGCGGCACTTTTAATAGTTGGCGCTTCATTTCCTATTGCATTTAATGTTTGTGCAAAGGA
>CBDUEE010000365.1:0-2012 GCA_965366105.1 uncultured Flavobacterium sp.
GCGAGTGATTCTGGATTAATGTTATTTATGGAGAATATAAATAAAAAAGTTTCCTTTCCTACTTGGCAAATGAGTAGTGTGGTAGGTGTTGTGCATGCAACTGTTCTAAATGCTATAGGGAACAAAATTATAAAAGATTCTGATTTTGATTATTATTTGAACTCAATTGGTAAACTAGGAATGTCATTGGGATTATTGTGTTATTCAGAACCTGAACTTTTAAGAAAACAATTATTATTAACCACAAATCAAGCTTCATTTTATACTCTTTTTCGATTTGTAAAACAGCATTATAAAACAAGGTGGGTTTTTTTATTACTGTTTAATTTAATAATGCACGAAAGAAAAGTCCCTGTACTTCCTATAATTTTTTCTTTGTTTTATAAAAACAGAAAAAACTCAAATATAAACTTAGATGATATAATAGTTGGTTCTTCTAGAAGAGTCATTGACAAAGGAACAATAGATGTAATAATTCCAACAATTGGTAGAGAAGCTTATTTATATGATGTATTGGTAGACTTTTCTAAACAAACACGATTGCCTCATAAAATTATTATTGTTGAACAAAATCCAGAACTATCAAGTACAAGCACTTTAGATTATATTTACAATGAAAAATGGCCTTTTATAATACAACATTTTTTCATTCATCAATCGGGGGCTTGCAACGCTAGAAATTTAGCATTGGATCAAATAGAAAGTGAATGGGTTTTTCTAGCTGATGATGACATTAGAATTCCTATAAACTTTATCGAAAAAGCATTTGAAAAAATTAATGAATTTGGTGCAAATATCGTATCCATAAGTTGTTTACAGAAAGGAGAAAAGCAAGTTTTTAGAAAGGTTTTCCAATGGGGAAGTTTTGGTTCTGGATGTAGTTTAGTGAAAACGGAATCTTTAAAAAATAGTAAATTTAATTTAGGATATGAATTTGGTTATGGTGAAGATAGTGATTTTGGAATGCAATTGCGAAATCAAGGAAACGACGTATTGTATTTACCTGACCCTGAAATTTTACATCTTAAATCTCCTATCGGTGGGTTTAGAACCAAACCAAAATTAATATGGCAGGATGAAATTATTCAGCCTAAACCTTCACCAACCGTTATGTTGTATCTTCTTACAAATAATACAAGTGAGCAACTTCGGGGTTATAAAACTACTTTATTTTTTAAGTATTATAAACACCAAAAGTATAGAAATCCGTACCAATATTTTATCTATTTTCAAAAACAGTGGAATCAAAGTGTTTTTTGGGCTAATCAATTAAAATCAAAATCATGAAATTCACTTTAATTGTATGCACCTATATGCGTCCAAAACCTTTGTTGGAATTGTTGCGTTCAGTTGCAACGCAAACTCAATATCCAGATGAAATTTTAATTATTGATGGTTCGACTGATGATAAAACTAAAATTGTTCTTGAAGAGAATATTTTTAAAAATCTGAAGTATTTTATTGTTCCAAAAGAATCTCGTGGTCTCACTAAACAAAGGAACTATGGTATTGAGCGAGTAGGAAGTGAGACCAATGTAGTTTGTTTTTTAGACGACGATACTGTTTTAGAAACTACTTATTTTGAACTGTTATTAAAAACCTATAAAACTTTTCCTGAAGCTCTTGGAGTGGGAGGTTATATTATTGATGAAACTAAATGTGAATTTGTAGACTATAATTATAAGCCTAAAATAGATGAATTTTATTTTGATGGATGGAAACGTAAAGATAGCAGCCGATTTGTATTGCGAAAAAAACTAGGATTAGACAGTAATTGCCCGCCAGGATATTCTTCTTTATATTCGCACGGGCGAAGCATAGGTTTTTTGCCACCGAGTGGTAAAACCTATGAAGCCGAAATGCTTATGGGAGGCGTTTCTTCTTTTAGAAAAGAAGTATTTGAAACCCTGCAATTCTCTACTTATTTTGAAGGATATGGATTGTACGAAGATGCCGATTTTACGCTTAGAGTTGCTAAAGTTGGGAAATTATATCTGAATACAGCAGCTCGA
>CBDUEE010000366.1:0-2011 GCA_965366105.1 uncultured Flavobacterium sp.
CTAGCATCCGATTATAAAACAATTGCGATAGAAAAGAAAATATGCTAAAAAAACGAGTTGATTTTTTAACCTAATAATTACATAAAAAGGGTTGTGTTTTATTCAATTCGAATTTTAAGATAATATTCAATTAACTAAATTTTGCTATATATTGTTGCACAATAGAATCGGTATTTTCATTTCTTATTTTCTGCTCTAATTGAATGGGAGGAGAAGCTCTTTCTAAACAATTCTTAACCGCACAAGTTTCGCAAGTTACTCCAACAATTTGCTTGTTTAAAGCATCATCTTCCATGAATTTAAATTTTTTCCTAACTGCAGGAGTGATCAAAATTCCAACAGAAATACTACGAATACAATCTTCTTTAAAAGGGTCTGGCGTGGCCGATGAAAAAACTAAATATTCATTCTTGCTATTATCATAACTAGATATTTGCGCATCAAAAAAATGGCTCTTTTTCTGCACCAAAGACTCTTCTATAGTGCGAATAGAAACCCATCTACGGCAATAATGCTCATTCATTTCATTAGCATGAGGCTCTTGCTGATTCGTAATATGCAACTCTTTTTTAATTTGATACGTATCCGTTCCGATTTTGTGAGACAGCCTTAGAAAAAAGAGATTTTTTAATTGAAAATCCTTTGGCAAAATATTCGTTAATCTTTGATAAAAGGATTCTGGAGACACATTAAAACTACTCATTAAAGCGATCATTTCCTTTGGCTTCGGGTTCTTTTTGGCTAAAAATAAATTTAACTCATCGATCAGTTTTTGTCTTTGTATGAGCAATGCCCCTGCAAAATAGGAGGCATAAAAATTATTTAAAACCTGATCAAAATTATCAAATTTAATCCAGCTGAAAGTGTACAATCGCTCGGTAATTTCAAGAAAGTTATACGCAATTTCTTTGGCTAATATAAATGCTTTTTGAGGTTCATCGATCCCTACAGAAAGCAATAAGGTTTTGCTTTTAGGAACAAATATCGACCTTAAATCTCCTAATTCATTTTGCTCAGAAAAAACTAATTCTTTGATAGTATAACCATACTCTTCTGTTAGTATAGCTGCAAGTTCATCAGTAGAAATTGTAGTTTCGATATTTACATGAAAAGCTTTAGAAAAATCCAATACTTTTTGTTCTAAATCCTCAAAATAATTATTGTGTGCTTCTTGATAAGAACGCAAAGCTGCCAAAAAAAAACTTTCTCTGGTCAAATTATAATGTTGTGCTATCTCGATAATCGTGCTTATAAAGGCATTTACTTTTGCAGGAGCATTTGCAATAATATCGATCAAATCATTTTCTTGAATACCAAATACCTCCAAAGGAATCTCTTTTAATATACCAGATTTTAAAATTTCGCCAATGGGAGCAAGATTGTTATCCAATTTTAAAGAAACCATATGGTCGTAGGAAACCTCTAGCTTTTCTGCCAAAAGAACAATCTTATCTGTTTTAGGATACTTTTTGCCTTTTTCAATTTCATTTAAATATGATTTTGACAAATCCGTAATCTTAGCTAAACCAAACAAAGATAAATTCTTATTGGTCCGCGCCTGCTTGAGTTTCAACCCAAAAATCAGTTTAATATAATCCTTTTCAATATTCATATTTCAAAGATAGAAAAATTAAATTCTTACGCAAAAAAAATATTTTTCAATTTTAGCGTACGTTCGCTTGTTTTATAAAAAACTTTTTGTAGTATTGCAATGTTCAAGAATAACAAATTCTTAAACAAAAAACACAAGTGTTAAATTAAAAACGTTTAAAGATGGATTTAAAAGAAGTATATTCTGAAAATTTGTTAAATTTCTCAAAAGAAACCACCGAACACTACCCGGAGATCTTAACTGGCGAAGCAATGACTTTTTTGTCTTTACTTCATGAAAAATTCAACAAAAAAAGGCTAGAACTTTTAACAGAGAGAGAAAAGCAACAAGCCTTGTTTGACAAAGGGGCGTTACCGCACTTCCCTGTTGAAACCAAAAGTATTAGAGAAGGTATTTGGG
>CBDUEE010000367.1:0-2001 GCA_965366105.1 uncultured Flavobacterium sp.
TACCGCAGCCTAATGGGCAAGAAAGCCTCAATGTAGCGATTGCAGGCTCGCTCTGTTTGTATGAGACGCTGCGTCAAAGAAGTTATATTTAAAAAGTTATTTATAACTTAAACATGAGGGCTTTAAGCAATGCCATTTATAACTGCCATAAAGTTCATAGGTTTAAAATTTTTTAAATTTTCTCAAATAAAAAATGACTGAATAGTGATGTATTATCATTCAGTCATTGATTAAGATCTTATTGAATCTACTATAATTTAATAAGTTCAGTTTTATTGAGCCATTTTTAGAGTTAACCTTATGCTTCCATGAAACTCGCAGAATAATGATTGGGTGCATTAAAGTTTGTAAAGCTAATACTAATAGATTTGTCTAGTCCATGCACGCAATGCCACCAAGCAATAGGAATAAATAGCGCATCGCCAGCTTCAATAACTACTTCAACTGGGGTCACATGCTCCATCAGTGGGTGCTTTTTCAAGTCAAAGTTAGGGAAATCTACTTCACTATATACGTGTAAGTCGTTATATAAAAAAGGTACTTGCCATGCCGGGATCAATGTCACCTTCTTAGCGCCATAAACTTGAACCAACATGTTATTAGTTAAATCATGATGTAATGGTGTAAAAACTCCCTTTGGACCCATCCAAAAAAAAGTACTAAAAGAAGGATCATCCATTAGCTTTCGATAACCTTCACCAAAATCTCCAATATCTTCAAGTACCGGCTTTATGGCCTCAATATTTTGTTGAGTATTATTGGCTGTCATATAATAATCATTGCTATCCCCATTATTTTCAATCATGTCGACAAACTCAGATATACGCATAGACTTACGATGTTGATCAGAATTGCGCTCAAAAAGTGCATCACTTTCACGATTAAATTGAATCTGGACTTCTGCATCCCCTAGAGTATCTGAAAAATACTTTGGGCTCCACTTTTTCAATGCTGGCCAATGGTCAATTCCTTTTTTTAGCACAACAGGTTTATTTTTACTGTAATAATCTCTAATAAACACATCAAAAGGCGGTGTATCAATTACATCAATCTTCTGATTATAACCTGGATCCAATTTAGCTAGGTCATCACAAGTTTGTAAGAGCCATTCCCGTTTACTTAGCATTTTAGTAGGTTTAAATCCAGCTTGTAAATAAGGGCTTTTACATGCGGTTTCTAGTTCCAGTAAAACCTCTGCATGAGTGTAACCATTTTGCAGTAATACTTGCGCTATATCATCTTTACTTACCCCTTGCAATAAATTAATCCCTACCCATTCTTTCAAGTTATTTGGTAACTTTCTAATATCCTTTTTACTTTCATTAGTATATGTATTTAAAATATTATTTAAAGTCGCTGTAATTTGGGCATCTGAAAAATTGTTCGCCTTTAATGTATGTATGATTGTCTCTTTTGAACTACCACGCATTATATTTGTCGTGGCCCAATCACTCCACTCTTTAGGTAATTTTTCTGCAAAATCCATTGTTATATTCATTCTTTTCTCCTAATCCTTTAACAGAGTAAAAAGATACTATACTGACTTCTTCATAAAATCTATACGTTAATAGCAACGTACGACTGTTATAAATCTTCCTTGCTTAGTGATAAATAGATACTGCAAAAAAACCATAGTAGCACTGTATAGCTTTTAAATTAACTAAACTATATAAAGATGAGATTTTAGTTTCGCGTTTAAAAAAGCAATAAAGCCATTTCTACCATACGTATATATTTAGCATGATATATATACGTGATAGTTAAACAATACTTTAGTCTACTATAGAATAGTATTCTATTGAATAGCAAACTTACATGAAGTAAATTTCACACAACTTTCAATAAGAAAGCGAAAAAGCCTCCAACCAATAGGAAGGAGGCTCTAACATTCACTTTAAAAAAAACATCAATAATAGCGAGTTTTTTGTTTCACCTTAACTAAAAATTACTTAGATTTTGCTAGTCAGTTCAGGCAATGCTTGGAACAAATCTGCTTCTAAG
>CBDUEE010000368.1:0-1997 GCA_965366105.1 uncultured Flavobacterium sp.
TTAATGCAGTGACTAAATTCCAAGAGGAATTAAATGCAGAATATGCAGATGCTAAAACGAGCCCACTAATGCCTGAAGATTTAGCAACATTTAAAACCTTAGATTTTTTTCCTGCTAATGAAAAGTTTTTTGTTGTTGCGAAATTTGTTCGTACCAAAAAGGAGAAACCATTCGAAATGAAAACTTCTACTGATAGAAAACCTATGTATGTAAAATACGGTGTAGTTTTTTTTACAATTGATGGATCCAATTTCAAACTAAATGTTTACAAGAATATTGCACTTTCACAACAAGAAAAATATAAAGATCATTTGTTTTTACCGTTTTCAGATTTGACTTGTGGTAACGAAAGTTATATTGGTGGAAAATATATTGATTTAAAAATTCCAAAAGGAAAAACGTTGGTGATCGATTTTAATACTTCATATAATCCTTATTGTGCTTACAATCATAAATATTCTTGTCCGATAGTTCCTTTAGAAAATGATTTGAATATTGAGATCAAAGCAGGAGTCAAAAAATTTCATGACTAATGGATTTTTTTAATCTACATACGCATAAAGGAAGCAACCAAGCGAATGTTACGGAATTAGTGAATCAATATCCTCGAGAATTTGATTCTGAAATACCGTATTATTCGATCGGAATTCATCCTTGGTACATTGATAAAGAGCAAGTAGAAGCTGATTTAGCAATTATTGAATCCAAATTAAAAGAAAGAAATTGTCTTGCTGTTGGTGAATGTGGATTGGATAAAAGAATAGAAATTCCGTTAGATTTGCAACAAATAGTTTTTGAAAAACAATTACTTTTGGCACAAAAATTTAATAAACCAGTTGTTATTCATTGCGTAGCTGCTTTTCAAGAAATTATCGAAACCAAAAAAAGATTGCTTATTTCAGTTCCGATGATTATTCATGGATTTTCAAAAAACGAACAGCTGGCAAAACAATTATTGGATAACGGATTTTATCTTTCCTTTGGGAAATACTTATTACAATCCCGAAGTTTGGGTACAGCATTGGAAACTGTTTTTAAAAATGTTCCTAATAATCGTATTTTTCTAGAAACCGACACAGTTGAGGAAGGAATTGAAAAAGTATATGAAGTAGCTGCCAATTGCAAAGAAATCTCAATTGTTGATATGCAGGAAATAGTAAGAAGTAATTTTACAGCAGTTTTTAATAATAAACATCAATAAAATACTTTAAGTTTTCAAAAATTTAAAGAGTAAATAATAAAAAATGGCAGAGTGGACAGAAAGAAGTGAACTTTTATTTAAAAAAGAAGGTTTAAATAATTTACAAAATGCAAATGTTTTAATAGTAGGATTGGGCGGTGTAGGTTCATTTGCAGCGGAGTTTTTGGCTAGAGCAGGAGTAGGAGCGATGACAATTGTAGATGGAGATGTTGTCGATATTACCAACATTAACAGGCAATTACCAGCGCTACATTCTACTGTTGGAAAACCCAAAGTAACTATTGTTGGAGATCGTTTGATGGATATTAATCCCGAATTGAAACTAATACGTGTAGAGGAATTCCTTTCGCCGGAACGTGCTTTTGAAATCGTTACCGAAGAGTTTGATTATGTTTTGGACTGTATTGATAGTGTTACTCCAAAACTGAATTTAATCATTGGTGCCAAACGAAAAAGAGTGAAAATCATTAGCAGCATGGGTGCTGGTGGGAAAATGGAAGCCGCTAAAGTAAAAGTAACAGACATCAGTAATACGGTAAATTGTTTTTTAGCAAAAACCATCAGACGACGTTTGAAAGAAGTTAAAATTGACAAGTTAAAAGTGGTTTTTTCATCAGAAATTCAAGATGACGCGAGTTTAAAAATGACAGACGGCTCTAATTATAAAAAATCATTTTACGGAACCAACAGTTATATGCCAGGATTATTTGGTTTATATGCTGCTGAAACGGTAATTCGTTACTTGCTTAAAAAAGACTGATCAGTTTTTAGTGCTTAGTATTCAGTGGTAAAGGAA
>CBDUEE010000369.1:0-1989 GCA_965366105.1 uncultured Flavobacterium sp.
CATGGCCAAGATCCGTCAAATATCACCAATGTAAAAGACTTTGAAAATGAGCAATTTGCTGCAACACAGTTATATCCTGAAGTAGCAGAAAACGCTATGAGTACTGCTTTTTCGCACATTTTCCAAGGTGGATATTCGTCTGGTTATTACAGCTACAAATGGGCTGAAGTATTAGATGCTGATGCTTTTGAATATTTTCAAGAAAAAGGAATTTTCAATAAGGAGGTAGCTACTAAATTTAAAGATAACGTACTTTCTAAAGGTGGAACGGAACCACCAATGGAATTATATAAACGTTTTAGAGGTCAAGAACCAAAACCAGATGCTTTGCTAAAAAGAGCTGGATTAATCTAAAGATTTTAATCAAATATAAAAACCGGAGTAGAATTGCTTCGGTTTTTTATTACATTTAATTCGATCGTATAAAAAAATAAAAGTTATGAGTTTTTTAAAAGCAGAATGGAATAATTTAGTCATGATTAATTACGTGGTAGATCCGGAAATTCTAAAAAAATATGTACCAAAAGGAACTGAAATTGACTTATGGAATGGCAAATGCTATATTAGTTTCATTGGATTTCTTTTTGAAAAAGTTCGCGTTTTAGGAATAAAAATTCCTTTTCACTCTGATTTCGAAGAAGTAAACTTACGGTTTTATGTTAGGCGTTTTGAAAATGGAATTTGGAAAAGAGGTGCCGTTTTCATTAGCGAGATTGTTCCTAAGGCTGCAATTTCATTTGTTGCCAATACATTTTATAATGAGCATTACAGTACGTTGCCAATGAAACATACTCTAAATATAAATGAGAACTCCCGAGAATTTATTTATCAATGGAAAGTTAAAAATAAATGGAATACCATTCAGGTAGAAACCGAAAAAAATGCAGTTACAATTGAGCTGAATTCTGAAGCTGAATTTATTACAGAACACTATTTTGGATACAATAAGGTCAATGAAAACGAAACTATAGAATACCAAGTAACACATCCTAGATGGCAACAATACAAAGTCAAAAAAAACACATCAAATATAGATTTTGAAGGAGTTTACGGAAAAGAGTTTGCTTTTATTCAGGCTTTACAACCAACATCCTTTTTTGTGGCCGTTGGTTCTGCCATAACTATTGAGGACAAGAGAAAAATAAAATTTTAATGACTCAAATTGAAATAATAACTGAAATAAACGCCCCGCATGAAACCGTCTTTGACATTTCAAGAGACATTGATATTCATCAGAAATCTGCGAGCCCAACAAATGAAGTAGCCACTGCTGGAGTCACTTCTGGTTTAATCAATTTTAATGAAACAGTAACGTGGCGTGGCAAACATTTTGGATTTTATTTAACCCATAAAAGTAGAATCACGGTAATGAACTTGCACGATTATTTTGTTGACGAGATGGAGGAAGGAAAATTCAAATCATTTAAACATGAACATTTTTTCGAAGAAATTAACGGAGTTACTATTATGAAAGATAAAATACTATATAAAATTCCTTTTGGGATTTTTGGAAAGTTATTTGATTTTTTACTTTTAAAAAAGCACATGATAAATTTCGTTTTAGATAGAAATGCAATTTTAAAAGATTTAGCTGAAAAGAAAAGTTAAAACTTATTGTATTTTGTCACTTTCTAAAGAGCTTCTTAGCTATAAAAATAATCCTATACGCCACTATTATAGTTTTTTCGGCGAACGAATTCACCAAAATTGATCTTTTTAAAGAAAAACAACCATCAACCACCAAAGAATTGGAAAGCTTTCGACCCAAAAAGAAGTGTAATATTTAGAACGTTTTTCATTTACAAAAATTAACGAAAGCGAAACTAAAACTACCAAAATAAAATTCACGATTAATTGCTTGACGTCAAAATTACTTTTCAAAAATTCTAAAAAGTAAAAAAGAATCATCAACCCAACTCCAAGATTTTTTGTCATTTTAGCACCTATTTGTTGCGGAACTGTTTGTAAATGCGGGTCATCTTTTGACAT
>CBDUEE010000370.1:0-1958 GCA_965366105.1 uncultured Flavobacterium sp.
GGTTAAAGAAGTAGCTTCTAAAACTAATGATTTAGCCGGAGACGGAACTACAACTGCTACCGTTTTAGCACAAGCAATCGTAAAAGAAGGGTTGAAAAACGTTGCAGCTGGAGCAAATCCTATGGATTTGAAACGCGGAATTGATAAAGCTGTTGAGGCTATTGTTGCTGACTTAGCGAAACAAGCTAAAGTAGTAGGAAGTGATTCTGAGAAAATTAAACAAATCGCTTCTATTTCTGCAAATAATGACGAAGTAATTGGTGAGTTAATCGCTACTGCTTTTGCAAAAGTTGGAAAAGAAGGTGTTATTACTGTTGAGGAAGCTAAAGGAACTGATACTTATGTAGATGTTGTTGAAGGAATGCAATTTGATAGAGGATACTTATCCCCTTACTTTGTTACTAATTCAGAAAAAATGGAAGTAGAACTTGAAAGTCCTTACATCCTTTTGTACGACAAAAAAGTTTCTTCTCTAAAAGAATTGTTACCAGTTTTGGAACCAATTGCTCAATCTGGAAAACCATTGTTAATTATTGCTGAAGATGTTGATGGCGAAGCATTATCTACATTGGTAGTAAATAAATTGCGTGGAGCCTTGAAAATTGCTGCTGTAAAAGCACCTGGTTTTGGAGACAGAAGAAAAGCAATGCTTGAAGACATTGCTATCTTAACTGGTGGAACTGTAATTTCTGAAGAAAGAGGATACACTTTAGAAAACACAACTATCGAAATGTTAGGAACTGCTAAAAAAGTGACTATCGATAAAGACAATACTACAATCGTAAGTGGTGCTGGTGAAGCTGACATGATTAAAAATCGTGTAAACCAAATCAAAGGTCAAATGGAAGCTACAACTTCTGATTATGACAAAGAAAAATTGCAAGAACGTTTGGCTAAATTAGCTGGTGGTGTTGCTGTTCTTTATGTTGGTGCTGCATCTGAAGTAGAAATGAAAGAGAAAAAAGACAGAGTTGACGATGCACTTCACGCAACTCGTGCTGCAGTTGAAGAAGGTATTGTTGCTGGTGGTGGTGTTGCACTTTTGAGAGCTAAAAATGCACTTAGCAACATCAAGCCCGATAATGCTGATGAGGCTACAGGAATCCAAATAGTATCTCGCGCAGTTGAATCTCCATTGAGAACTATTGTAGAAAATGCAGGTCTTGAAGGCTCTGTAGTTGTGGCAAAAGTAGCTGAAGGAACAGGTGACTTTGGATACAATGCTAAAACAGATGAATATGTTGATATGCTTAAAGCAGGAATCATTGATCCTAAAAAAGTAACGCGTGTAGCATTAGAAAACGCAGCTTCGGTTGCGGGAATGATATTAACTACTGAATGTGCTTTAATCGATATAAAAGAAGATAATGGTGGCGGAAATCCAATGGGTGGAGGTATGCCGGGAATGATGTAATAAATATTATAGTTCTCCCAAAAATAGTTTGGGAGAATTATTTTTAATTTTAGAATTACATTTAAAAATTTAATAAAGAATTTATAAAAATTCTAAATGCATAAAAAAACCGTCAGGATTAAAATCCAGACGGTTTTTTTATGCATTTATTTTATCTATTCTTGAACTTTAGTTTTTTTACTAAATTTGTAAATTACTGGTAAAATAGTAATCCCTACTAAAATTAATACGATTAACTCTATGTGCTTTTTTAAATCAATTTGATAATTTTCAAGTAAAAAACCATATAAATAATGTCCTGCAAAAATCAGCGTGTAAGACCATATAAATGAACTCAGAACATTATAAAACATAAACTTCCTCTTATCCATCGAAACGATACCAGCAACTATAGGTGCAAAAGTCCTAAATATTGGAAGAAATCTTGCGAAAATAATTGCTTTTCCGCCGTATTTTTCAAAAAAGTCTTTTGATTGAACTAAATATTTTCTTTTAAACCAAAAACTATCTTGTTTGTTGTACAAATAGTATCCACTTTTTGAAC
>CBDUEE010000371.1:0-1956 GCA_965366105.1 uncultured Flavobacterium sp.
GTATATAAAGACTACATAGAAGCTTTGGATCCTTCAAAAAGATTCTTTTTACAATCGGATATTGATGAATTTTCAAAATATGAACTAGAATTAGACGATCAGTTATTGAACAAAGATTTAACTTTTTTCAATTTAACGTATGATCGTTTAGTACAAAGAATGAATGAGAGTACTAAGATATATAAAGGTGTCTTGAGCAAACCGTTTGACTATACTGTTGATGAAAGTTTCAATATTGATTATGAAAAGGCTCCTTATCCAAAAAACACTGCGGAACTTAATGATAGATGGCGCAAACAAATTAAATTATCGACACTTTCTTCTCTAATCGACAAACAAAAGTTAGAACAAGATAAGAAGAAAAATGAGCCAATTTATAAAGTTAAATCATTTGATATTCTTGAAAAAGAAACAAGAGATAATTCGGCTAAATCGCTTGATGAATATTTTGGATTTATAAAAGACTTAAATAGGAATGATTGGTTTTCTGTTTACATAAATTCAATAACAACACGTTTTGATCCACATACAAATTATTTTGCTGCTGAAGAAAAGGAGCGTTTTGATGTTAGTATTAGTGGAAAATTAGAAGGTATTGGAGCGCGTCTTCAAAAGAAAAATGATTTGACCGAAATTGTAGAACTTATTTCTGGTGGTCCAGCATGGAGAGGAAAAAAACTGGAAGCAGGGGATCTAATCATGAAAGTGGCGCAAGGAAATAAAGATGCTATTGACATTGTAGGAATGCGCCTTGAGGATGTAGTTAAAAAAATTAAAGGCCCAAAAGGTTCAGAAGTACGTCTAACTGTTAAAAAAGTAGATGGGACTATTAAGGTTATTTCTATCATGAGAGATATTGTCGAAATAGAAGAAACCTATGCGAAATCTAGTGTTGTAAATAAAAACGGATTGAAATACGGAGTTATTTATTTACCTAAATTCTATATTGATTTCGTAAATAAAAACGGAAGAAACGCAGGAAGAGATATCGCCATAGAAGTAGACCGTTTGAAAAAAGCCGGTGTAAACGGAATTGTATTGGATGTTCGTGATGATGGTGGTGGGTCTTTATCTACTGTTGTTGACATTGCTGGATTATTCATTGAGCAAGGACCAATCGTTCAGATTAAATCAGCCGATAGAAAAAAAGAGGTCTTGTATGATAGAGATAAAAAAATTGAGTGGGACGGACCATTAGTAATCATGGTCAACAGTTTCTCTGCTTCTGCTTCTGAGATTTTAGCAGCCGCAATACAAGATTATAAAAGAGGAATCATCATTGGTAGTAAGCAAACTTATGGTAAAGGGACTGTTCAAAATGTAATTGACCTTAATGAATTTGTTCGCAGTAGTTCTGTAGGTGATCTAGGTGCCATTAAAACAACAACACAAAAGTTTTATAGAATTACTGGTGGCTCAACACAATTAGAAGGTGTACGGAGTGATATTGTTATGCCAGACCGTTATGCTTATCTAAAAATGGGAGAGCGTGATATTGATAATGCAATGCCTTGGGATAAAATAGATCAAGCAGATTATACGGAGTGGGATAATAATTCCAACTTTCATCAGGCAATTATAAATAGTAAAAATAGGATTAACACTAACTCGCAATTTAAATTAATAGAAGAAAATGCGAAATGGATTGATAGCAGAAGTAAAGAAAATGTTTATAGTTTAAATATTGTAAAATTTAAAGTTGCCCAAGCTGAAATTGAAGAAAAGGCTAAAAAATACAAACCAATTGTAGATTATAAAAACACATTAAATTTTTATTCATTACCGTACGAAACTGATGTTATGAATAATGATGTAACATTGAAAGAGAAAAGAGAAAGATGGCATGAAGCATTGTCTAAAGATATTTATGTAGAAGAAGCATTAAATGTACTAGATGATTTGCAATCAAAAATAATCTCTAAAAATAACATTCCAACTAAATTAAAAAAAGAAAAA
>CBDUEE010000372.1:0-1946 GCA_965366105.1 uncultured Flavobacterium sp.
GAATTACAACAAGAATTAAATAAAAATTAAAAATACCATATAATGAACGACGAAAACAAAGTAAAAATATTTCTTGTAGATGATGATGCCTTATTTTTAAAATCTTTAGAAATTGAATTTTTAGAGAATGCTAATTTTATAGTAGAGACCTATCCAACTGGCGAGCTTTGCGTAGCAAATTTATCTAATAATCCAGATGTAGTAATCCTTGATTATCAACTTGATGGTATTGTAGAAAATGCCATGAATGGTCTTGAAACTTTAGACAAACTAAAAGCTTTCAATCCAGAAATCCCTGTTGTAATGCTATCTTCTCAAGATAAAATTGAAGTAGCTGTAAATTGCATGCATCACAAGGCATTTGATTATGTTGTAAAAAGTGAAACAGCTTTTGTTCGGTTACAAAAAATAATAACTTCTATTTTTAAATACAAAAAAATGGAAAAAGAATTAAATTGGTATATGGATCGTATGTAAATTCTATTATTATTTTCAAAATAAATCATGAAGTTTTATAACCCAAATACCAATTTAAGTTTATAAAATAAATCATGGAAATAGGAATAAATAAACAGACATTGTAGAAAATGGAATTATCCAAAAATTTGGCACCAGAAAAAGAAGTTGATAAACCCTCATTTACTGTAGTAGCAATTGGTGCATCTGCGGGAGGACTTGACGCCTTTAGTTTATTATTAAAAAACTTACCTTCTGATACAGGTATGGCATTTATCTATGTGCAACACCTAAGCCCGGACCATAAAAGTTATCTGACACCCATTCTTTCTAAAATTACAAAGATGAAAGTGCAGCAAATTGATAATATGGAAAAAATGGAACCCAACAATGTCTATGTGATTCCTCCTAATAAAGTGATTGAAGTGGTAAACGGCCACATTAAATTACTTCCCAGAATTAAAAAAAATAGCCCTACTCTATCTATTGATCTTTTATTTTCGACACTTGCAGAAACACATAAAGAAAATGTAATTGGAATAGTACTTTCTGGATATGCTAGCGATGGAATGGTTGGATTAAAGGCCATTAAAGATGCTGGCGGAATAACTTTTGCACAAGATGAAACCGCCCAAGCCAGTAGTATGCCACAATCTGCTATCTCATCTGGCGTAGTTGACTTTATTTTATCTCCTGTTGAAATTGCCAACGAAATAGTTCTTCTTAGTAAAAAAGGCATGCCGATAAATAGTAGTTTTAAAAAAGATATTCCAGAAGAAGAAGGAGAAGAAGATTCTCTTAAAAATATTAATTTCGATTTAAATACGGTTTTTGAACTTTTACTTAAACAAACGGGTGTAGATTTCAGTCATTATAAGATGCCCACTATTAAAAGGAGAATAAAACATAAAATGAATCAATACGGATTAAAAACTATACAAGAATATGTACAGTTATTAGTCAAAAAAAACAATGAAATTGAGGTTTTATTTAATGATTTATTAATAAATGTCACAAGTTTTTTTAGGGAAAAAGAAACTTTCAAATATTTAAAAACTAATTTATTTAAAGAAATTCTAAACAATAAAGCAGCTGATGAAACTTTAAGAATATGGGTTCCTGCTTGCTCTACAGGACAAGAAGCCTATTCTATTGCCATGATTGTTGCTGAATTACAGGAAGAAAAAACGAACAAAATTCAAGTTCAAATTTTCGCAACTGATCTAAGTGAAGAAGCAATTAGAAAAGCCCGTAATGGAGAATATACCAAAAGTGATATTGAATCGATCCCTAAAAATTATTTATCGCGTTTTTTTAAAAAAATAGGAGAAAATTATCATATTGATAAAAATCTTAGAGAAATGTGCGTTTTTGCACCCCATAATATATTGCGTGATCCACCTTTTTCGAAAATGGATTTTGTAAGTTGTTGTAATGTTTTGATTTATTTTGATGCAGCTGCCCAAAAAAAGGTGTTTGCCTCGCTACAT
>CBDUEE010000373.1:0-1941 GCA_965366105.1 uncultured Flavobacterium sp.
TATCCTTATTTAAACTTGCCAAAACAAATGAAATGATACTACAAAAGTAGAGATACATCGCAGGTATATTTTTTAAAGAAGAGAAATTCATTTTATTATTTATTTAAAGAAAGAATCTACAAATTCATATTTATTAAAGACTTGTAAATCTTCAATCCCTTCCCCTATACCAATATATTTCACAGGAATTTTAAACTGATCTGAAATACCAATTACTACACCACCTTTTGCAGTTCCATCTAACTTAGTAACCGCTAGACAAGTAACTTCAGTCGCAGCAGTAAATTGTTTAGCTTGTTCAAAAGCATTTTGCCCTGTAGAACCATCCAAAACTAATAAAACATCATGTGGTGCATCTTCAACCACTTTTTGCATTACACGTTTTACCTTGGTCAATTCGTTCATCAAATTGACTTTGTTATGCAAACGTCCTGCGGTATCAATAATTACAACATCAGCATCTTGCGCTACAGCGGATTGTAAGGTATCAAAAGCAACAGAAGCAGGATCACTTCCCATATTTTGTCTTACAATAGGCACTCCTACTCTATCTGCCCATATTTGCAATTGATCAATCGCTGCGGCACGAAAAGTATCTGCTGCACCCAGAACCACCTTGTAACCTGCTTTTTTGAATTGATATGCTAATTTACCGATGGTAGTAGTTTTACCAACACCGTTTACACCTACAACCATTAAGACATAAGGCTTGGTTTGAATAGGAATTACAAATTCAGTCGCTTCGCCCGAATTTGTTTCAGATAACAAACTCGCAATTTCTTCTCTAAGAATAGCATTGAGTTCTTCGATTCCTAGATATTTATCTGATGCAACACGATTTTCTATTCGAGTAATAATTTTCAATGTCGTATTTACACCAACATCTGAAGCAACAAGAATTTCTTCTAAGTTATCTAAAACGTCATCATCTACTTTCGATTTACCAGCTATAGCTTTGGATAACTTAGAAAAGAAAGTAGTTTTTGATTTTTCTAGACCTTTATCTAAGGTTTGCTTCGCCTCTTCACTTAGGTTTGATTGCTTTTTTTCGGAAGAAAATATTTTTTTAAAAAAACTCATTGTATAAAAGTATTAGGAATGAAGTATTTAATCCCAAGGAACCAATACGTTTTCTATCGGTAAATATAGAAAATAAAAAAGCTACTTCCGAATGAAAGTAGCTTTTCTATATAGTGCTAATTGAATATTATTTCTTTTTCAAGAATTCATCAACTGATTCTGGAGACATAATAGATTCTACGAATGTATATGCACCTGTTTTAGGAGATTTCACCATTTTGATGGCTTTTGATAATCTCTTTGAAGCTGTTTGTAACGATGCTACGGTTTTCTTTGCCATGATTCAAATGTTATTGAAATTTAAATAAAATCTTCAAATGTTACCACCTGAGATTTACTAAAATCTCTAATTATTATTTAATTTCTTTGTGAACTGTTACACGTTTCAAGATTGGATTAAATTTCTTAATCTCTAATCTGTCTGGTGTATTCTTTTTGTTCTTAGTAGTGATGTATCTTGAAGTTCCTGCAACACCCGAAGTCTTGTGCTCAGTACATTCTAAAATTACCTGGATTCTATTACCTTTCTTTGCCATCTTGCTATATATTTATTTGGAAAAAGATTATTTAATAAATCCTTCTGACTGCGCTTTTTTCAAAACAGCAGAGATTCCATTTTTATTAATTGTTTTTATCGTAGATGCTGCTACTCTAAGAGTAATCCATCTATCTTCTTCTGGAAGATAAAAACGTTTTTTAAGTAAGTTTACAGAAAACTTTCTTTTAGTTTTGTTCATTGCGTGAGAAACATTATTTCCCACCATAGCTCTTTTACCTGTAAGGTCACAAACTCTTGACATTATACTTATCTTTTATCGTTATTCAAAATCAGGGTGCAAAGAAAAGAAAAATAAACCTATT
>CBDUEE010000374.1:0-1939 GCA_965366105.1 uncultured Flavobacterium sp.
TACTTCCACTTCTTCCCCTAAAATGAAATTAGTTTTAATGTATATTTTTGAAACTTGGTCAACAAGTAGAAGAATAAAAATAAGGAGATATGCTTTTCGTAATGACATTTTATAAAATTTAATGGGCAAAAGTAGGTAAATTCTAAAAATTAAATTCCAAATCCCAATAATTTTATAAGTAAATTATGGAATTTGGAATTTAATACTAAACTATAAATTTTCTTATCGTTGCAAGTTTTTTGCCTCAATACTCATTGTTGCATGAGGAACTATTCTTAATCTGTCTTTTCCGATTAATTTTCCAGTCACTTTACAAACTCCATAAGTTTTATTTTCGACACGGAACAATGCGTTTTTCAAATCACGTATAAACTTTTCCTGACGGATTGCTAATTGTGAATTTGCTTCTTTTGACATTGTTTCGCTTCCTTCTTCAAAAGCTTTGAATGTAGGCGAAGTATCATCAGTCCCGTTATTCAAGTCATTCATATAAGCACTTTTGATTAAATCTAAATCAGATTGTGCTTTTTGAATCTTGTTCAGGATAATCTCTTTGAACTCTACTAAATCTGCATCAGAGTATCTTGCTGTTTCGTCTACCATCATTATATTATTTTGAAATTAATATCATTGTTTTTATATCATCAAACTCAATTTCTGTACCATTATTTAATTCATCTACAAAAACCAAATCACTAGTTAATGTTTCCGATTTAATGTAATCTTCATTTTTAAGAATTGCCGTTTCTAAAATTCCATCTCTCTTCAATTGAACCTTAATTTTATCAGTAACTTCAAATCCAGAGTCTTTGCGGATATTCTGAATTCTGTTTACTAATTCTCTAGCAATCCCTTCTTGTTTCAACTCCTCAGAAATCGTAATGTCAAGCGCAACCGTGATTCCATTAGAGTTCGCTACCAGCCAACCCTCAATATCTTGTGATGTTATTTCTACATCTTCTAACGATAAAATTACTTCTTTTCCTGCAATAACAATACTCAAACTTCCTTCCTTATCCAATTGATTAATTTGCTCTGAAGAAAAACTCTGTATCTCTTTAGAAATCAATCCCATATCTTTACCAAAACGCGGCCCAAGTGCTTTAAAATTAGGCTTAATTTGTTTCACTAACACACCTGAAGCATCGTCTAAAAGTACGATTTCTTTCACGTTTACCTCTGCTTTTATCAGCTCTGAAACGGCTTGTATTTCAGCTCTTTGATTCTCGTCAAGTACGGGTATCATTACCTTTTGTAAGGGTTGACGCACCTTAATCATTTCCTTTTTACGCAGTGATAAAACCAGTGACGAAATCGTTTGTGCCTTCTGCATTTTACTCTCTAACGACTTATCAACAAAGTTGTCAACGTATTTAGGGAATTCGGCCAAATGTACACTACTAAATTCCTCTGATTGTGTTGCCAAAGTTAAGTCTCTGTAAAGTTTATCCATGAAGAAAGGCGCGATAGGCGCTCCAAGCTTACTAATAGTTAACAAACAAGTATATAAAGTCTGATAAGCTGCAATTTTATCTTGTGCATATTCGCCTTTCCAGAAACGACGACGACACAAACGAACGTACCAGTTACTCAAGTTTTCCTGTACAAAATCAGAAATAGCACGAGCTGCTTTAGTAGGTTCATAATCGGCATAAAAACCGTCTACGTCTTTTATCAACGTATTCAATTCTGAGATGATCCATTGGTCAATTTCTGGTCTTTCGTTCAACGGAATTTCCGCTTCCTCATATTTAAAACCGTCTATATTAGCGTATAAACTAAAAAACGAATACGTATTGTAAAGCGTTCCAAAGAATTTACGACGAACCTCAGCAATTCCTTCTAAGTCAAATTTCAGGTTATCCCAAGGATTTGCATTCGAAATCATGTACCAACGCGTTGCATCAGGACCATATTCTTTTAAAGTTTCAAAAGGATC
>CBDUEE010000375.1:0-1922 GCA_965366105.1 uncultured Flavobacterium sp.
ATTTTAACTCCAAATGATTATCAGCCTATTGACCGTAATTTTGGTTTGCCCATAGCAATAGCTCCTTCAATTTTAGATGGTAGAGTTAATTTTTACATCAATCCTACATCAAATCCAACTACTGGTGCTGGCTTTTTTGATTCGAATTCAAAATTAATTCCTTTATACCTTCCTGGTGAAATAATGCTTATAAAAGCAGAAGCTTATGCTAGAAAGGAACTTTTGGCAGAAGCCGTGATAGAGCTAAATAAAGTATTAACAAAAACAGCTTCAACTGATGCGTTTGGTGTTGGAGCGAATATGCCAGCTTATTCTGGTACGTTTGATAAACCAAGCATTCTAACAGAAATTTATAGAAACCGTTGTATCGAATTATATATGTCAGGTTTAAAATTGGAGGACAGCAGACGTTTTAGCCGTCCCTTAATCGAAAGAAGTAGAAATTGGTATCCTTATCCCGATTCTGAAAGATATAATAATACTAATACACCTGCAGATCCTGCAAATTAAACAGTAAATAAACGAGGCAATAGGTTAAATTTGCCTCGTTTTATTATATTTTATAAAAGTAATTTTATAATAAATCTTAAAAATTATCTCAATGCGTAAATAATTGAAAAATGATAAAACTCATGAAAAGAAGTATGATATTTGTGTTTTTTATATTTTCTATCGTAGCTCATTGCAATACATATCCAAGAGCTTTTAAAAATGTTGATATAAAAAACAATAATACCACCATCAAAACAGGTGCCGATAATTACCAAATATACCTTCCTCTATTAAAAGATAAAAAAGTTGGAATCGTGACCAATCAAACAGGAATTCTATCCGATAATACTCATTTGGTCGATTTTTTGTTAGATAAGAAAATAACAATTCAAACTATCTTTGCTCCTGAACATGGTTTTAGAGGAACTGCAGATGCTGGTGAGCACGTAGTAGATGGTAAAGACCCTAAAACTGGAACCGCTATAATTTCGCTTTATGGCGACAATAAAAAACCTAAACCAGCACAATTAGCAAACCTCGATGTTATGGTATTCGATTTGCAAGATGTTGGCGCTCGTTTTTACACGTATATCTCTTCGTTACATTATGTAATGGAGGCTTGCGCCGAAAATGGAATTCCGCTTATAATCCTAGACCGACCAAATCCTAATGGAGGCATTATTGATGGACCACTTTTAGAAAAAGAATTTACCAGTTTCGTCGGCATGCACCCAATTCCGCTACTTCATGGAATGACAATTGGAGAGTATGGTAAAATGATTAATGGTCAAAAATGGCTTAAAAACGGAGTAGAATGTAAACTGACCGTTATTCCCTGTGTACACTATAATCGCAAAATGCAATATAGCTTACCTGTAAAACCATCACCTAACTTGCCTAACGATCAGTCTATAAATTTATATGCAAGTTTATGTCTTTTTGAAGGTACCAGTGTAAGTGTAGGTCGTGGAACTGAAAAGCAATTTCAAATTTATGGCTCTCCTTTTTTAGCTAAAAAAAGCTATGATTTTAGTTTTACTCCAAAACCAAATTTTGGCGCAAAAGATCCGATGCATAATGGAAAAGAATGCTTTGGTGAAGATTTAACGTCTTATCCAAAACTTACTCAATTAGAACTAAAATGGTTAATAAAAGCCTATCAAAACACCAACGACAAAACTAAATTCTTCAATTCATTTTTTACCAAATTGGCTGGAACAAAGAAGTTACAACAGCAAATTGAAAATGGAGTTTCGGAAAATAAAATAAGAGAAAGTTGGCAGAAAGATTTAATTTGCTTTAAAAAAATCCGTAATAAATATCTGATTTATTAAATTCAAAATTATTTAAAACTTATATTATTTCATTAAATAAAAGATTTTTATTCTTTTAAATATTTTAAAAAAAATGGCTAAAAACAACCCTGATAC
>CBDUEE010000376.1:0-1913 GCA_965366105.1 uncultured Flavobacterium sp.
TTGCAGCAGCTTATGTGATGGATATGGTGGAGCATAAAGACGATAATTTTGAATCTCCGATAGAAGTTTCTAGCACTATGAAACTCGAATGTCAACAACTTACCTTCAATGTTCACAATTAGTTTAAGTTATAACTTTTTCGTGAGGGATGTTCGTAAACCCGCGTGAGGGATGGTCGTGGACTCGAGCTTTTGCGAACTGGCGAAGCAAATCCTTTCTTGTGGCGTTGCGGAGCTAAAGCCACAAGAAAGATTGGGAACAGACAGGTACTATCTTGAAATCAAACTGTTTTTACATTTATTTTTTATAATTTTACTTAACAAATGGAAAGCACTTCTTTCTTTTGGGAGATTTGTTTATCCGGTATAGCCTCAACTTGATTGGGGCTATTTTCTTGCAATAACTCTGCTTCAATAAATAATTTTTGTTCTTCCTGTAGTAACATTTTCGTTAGAGTATAATTAGGATCAAATTTTTCATTTTTCTTCCAAATATGGTAAATTAGAACTAGCAATTTCTTTTGTACAGCTACATAGCTTTTCATCTTTATTCCATGCTTTGCGTAGGTGCGGTTAAAGAGATCTAACAAAGATTTCTCTTTATACCGAACCGCTGAGAAGGCTGGCATAAACATCGCTCTTCGCAGGTGGCCATTTCCTTTTTTAGATATTTTTGTTTTACCACTACTCGTACCAGATTCTCGCTCAACTACATCAAAACCAGCATAAGACACTAATTGTTTATAGTTTTCAAACAATGCAAAACCATTTGTTTCCGCTAGAACTACAGCTACAGTGAGCATTGCGATACCTTTTATTTTACAGATATTCTTCACGTGATTTTTGACAATTTGATCGGAAGCCAAATGTTTTTTTATTAAATCTACAAGTTGTAATAATTGTTTGCCAAACAATTTAATGGTTGCTTCTTGCTGTTTAATCATTTGTTTATTCTGATACATCGCATGTTTTAAAGCATGAAGTTGATTTCTAAAAACGGTCTTCTGCTCTTGCAAATTCTGATATTGACGTGTATACTGTCTAAGTTCATAAAAGTATTTACCCATTGGTTCCCATAGACCCAAACATTGTTCAGCTCCCATTCTTGATAAACCTCTGGCGTCTATTTTATCATTCTTAGATTTAAGACCTAATGAAATCAAATAGTGCTTAGCTTTATTAGGAAGTATAATTGATGTTTTAAAACCTTTTTCAAAGAAATACAGGGCACAATTCTCGTGATATACTCCTGTAGCTTCCATACAGAGAACCAAATCAACCTGCTTCTCTTTGTGGTTCTTATTAATCCACTCTTCCATCTCCTTAAAGCCAGGGACGGTATTCACAAAGGATCTACTTGAAACTACTTTCACCCTCTGTAAATCATCGATTACAGACATGCAGACATCTATTTTCTTACTGGCGATGTCAAGACCTACACAATACTTTAAATTCATAGCTTCTCTGTTTTAGTATTGAAAACAAAAAATTACACATGTTTTTGCTCATGATTATACAACATCTACTCTGAGAGAATAGTGCTTAAGTACTTATTGAAACTTGTATGTAATAAAAACAAAGTTGATCTACCTGTCTGTCGATATCATTAAAATGTATCTTGCCCGACCACAATTATGCAACTTTGTTTTGTTTTCAATCATTGACTTCCTAAAGATAATAATACTATCATTTATACTAAAACAAAGATATGAGCCCGGCCCAAAGGGACACGCCCAAATAAAAAAATGTGTTTGTAAACTATTCAATAGGTGTAAATAATTTAACTACCTATTTCATGGAGTCCGCTCGTCTCTTCGATTTTATCTTTTAGAGGAACTGGAGTTACGTCGTCATTGACGTAGGCAGTGTACAAAATAAAAATCAAAGCAGCACTCACCAGCAATATTCCTACCG
>CBDUEE010000377.1:0-1912 GCA_965366105.1 uncultured Flavobacterium sp.
ATATAAGCCATTTCACCATTACTATTATTCTTTAACCAACTTTCTAAGCGAGGCGCATCTTGTTCCAAAAAACCTGCTTTCGATATTCCGCAAGTCAAAAAACCGAGACGCACTGCTTCAGATTTTATGAACTGTGTATATTGAGATTTTAAAATAATAATTTCCTGCTAATTAATTAAACTTATATTTTTAAGTAAAAGATCAGAATAAAATATCAATAATAAAAACGTTATAAATCGATAATTAAAAAAGACCGCCTTGAATATTTGTGTTTAGTTTTCCTAAATGTTTATATGCTTTATCAGTTACCTCACGACCTCTTGGAGTTCTCATAATAAAACCTTCTTGTATTAGAAAAGGCTCGTAAACTTCTTCAATAGTTTCGCTACTTTCGGATACGGCTGTTGCCAAAGTTGATAAACCAACAGGGCCGCCTTTGAATTTTTCAATGATAGTAGTTAATATTTTATTATCCATCTCATCTAAGCCATGAGCGTCGACATTTAAAGCTTTTAATGCATAACGAGCAATTTCAATATCAATAGTACCATTCCCTTTTATCTGTGCAAAATCACGTACTCTACGCAATAGAGCATTGGCTATACGAGGTGTTCCACGACTTCTACCTGCAATCTCGATGGCTGCTTCCATAGAGATTGGCATTTTAAAAATAGAAGCACTTCTCTCAACAATTGTGGTTAACAACTCCGTTGTATAATATTGAAGCCTTGAAGCAATCCCAAACCTTGCTCTCATAGGAGCGGTTAACAAACCGGATCTTGTAGTAGCACCTATTAAAGTAAATGGGTTTAAATTAATTTGCACAGTACGAGCATTGGGGCCCGATTCTATCATGATATCAATCTTAAAATCCTCCATTGCCGAATATAAATATTCCTCAACAATAGGACTCAAACGATGAATTTCATCAATAAACAAAACATCTCTTTCTTCAAGATTTGTCAACAAACCTGCTAAATCTCCCGGTTTATCCAAAACTGGGCCAGAAGTGATTTTAATTCCTACTTGCAACTCATTAGCAAGAATATTAGCTAAAGTAGTTTTTCCTAAACCCGGAGGCCCATGAAACAAGGTATGATCAAGTGCTTCATTTCTTTGGTTAGCTGCTTGAACGAATACTTTTAAATTTTCTAATACTTGATCTTGACCCGCAAAATCATCAAAAGAGAGTGGTCTTAATTTTTTTTCAAGATCAAGTTCTTCCGCATTATAACCGTCTGATGTTGGATCTAAATTTTCATTCATGGAACAAAGATAGAATAAAGTTATAAGTAAAAAAAAATGCCTTCCTGAATAGAAAGACATTTTTTTTATATAAAGAAACTAGTGATGTAAAACTTCTTCACCTGGTTTCATTGGTACATTTTGAGGTACAAAATCTTCTTCATGATTTGGATTACTATAGTCATAAGGCCATCTATGAACTTCTGGAATTTCACCTGGCCAGTTTCCATGAATGTGTTCTACTGGAGCTGTCCATTCAAGAGTATTTGATTTCCAAGGATTTTGTACGGCTTTTTTACCGAAGAAAATACTACTAAAAAAGTTATATAAAAAAACCAATTGAAAAAGACCACCTATTAATGCAAATGTAGTAATAAGAACATTTACATTTTGTAAATCATCAAACAATGGAAAGTTAGTATTTGTATAATAACGTCTAGGTAAACCAGCTAATCCGATAAAGTGCATTGGAAAAAACACACCATAAGCACATATTGCAGATACCCAAAAGTGAATATAACCTAAGTTTTTATTCATCATTCTTCCATACATTCTAGGGAACCAGTGGTAAACACCAGCAAACATTCCATAAAGTGCAGAAATACCCATTACTAAGTGAAAGTGAGCTACAACGAAGTATGTATCATGAACATTAATATCCAAAGTA
>CBDUEE010000378.1:0-1906 GCA_965366105.1 uncultured Flavobacterium sp.
CTTATAAGGCTTGGCTAAGTTACAGTAAAAAAATGACAAAGTCAATTATTTTTTTACTGTAAGTTGTTTAACGCTACGTTTTTGTGAAAATTTTACAGGTGAGATTTAAAAAAACTGCGTCTATCATTGCGCGCTGATAGAAGCAATATTTTAAAATCATTTATCTAGTTCTCTTCTCGGCTCAACTGTTACTGCTTTTTTATTCCTTATCTATATCTTACCAGGGGATAAAAAACAGCGTACAACACGGGTTAGGAGAAATGCCTTCTGCTTCATTGGATAAAATAGTACAAATTGAAAAAATTTGGCTATTTTAGCAATTATTAGTGAAGCGGGAGAAAGAAGGCACTTCACCTAGCCCGATACCGTTAGCAGATATAATCTCAAAAATGACGCAAATGAGAAAATTAACAACACTTTTTTTACTTTTAACTCTTATGAGTTGTGGAAGTTATACGATGAGTACATTTTATGTAAAAAATACTTCTAATAAGCCAATTAGCTTTGACGCATCGGTTATGAAATTCTCACAAAATGGACCTTATGACATAAATCAAAGTTTTACAATTAAACCGAATGACAGTGTTATGACAAGAAAAGTTTCAATGAGAAACGATGTAAGTCCAGAAAAATGGTTCACTCGATTTGATATTTTTCCAACAGACAGTTTAAAGTTTAATGACCCAAAAATTCCACAAAATTGGGTAAAGACAATTGGAAAAGATGGAAAACCAAATTATACTTTTAACATCGTAAAATAACGAAAAAATGAAATATACATTATTTTTAATAATTACATTAATTTCAACTATTGCTTTAAGTCAAAACAATGATGATTTTGCAAAAAGACTTAAAGCGATCAATAATCAAACAATCATTTTTTATAATGTTGATGGAGTTGACTTTTCAAGTCAAACTTTTAGCAACGAATTTTCAGAAAAAGGATTAAAAAAACTTTATAGAAAATATTCCATAAAAGAAAGTGATGTTAAAACAAAAGATGAAACACTAAAAAACAACAATTTATTCATCACTAAATCTGAAAATGTTGCGGAAAATATTAATCAGATTAGTTCATATTATTTTGTTGAAAATCAAAACAAAACAGTTTCTGTTTTTTGGTTTGGTTACTATGGTAATCAAAATCAAGAATTTGAAAGAAAATATGTAAATCTGATATTGAACGATGAAATTCCAAAAGAAGTTTTTGAACCAATGACAATTGAAAGTATAGATTTTGCAGGTAGAAAAATTGAACTTGGTAATAGTTGCAATTGGACAAACATAAACACTGTTCAATGTCCATATTATGGCGAGATGAATTGGTCAGTTCATAAAACAGCAGAAAGTGCAAAAAACTCAATTGATAATCAATTCAACGTAACTAAAAGTAGAAAAGGCGGAAAAGTCTTTTCCGAAGAAGACGTTGATGTAATATTTGAAGAAACTGAAACAAAAGCTAAAAAAGTAATTTACGATTTTACAGGTGCAAAAACACTAACAATATATTATGTTGCTTGTAAAGTAAGAGAAAATTATGTGAGTTGTTGTATGAGTTTTTGGAATAATGACACAGTAACAGAAAGTGGACTTGCTCCATTATTAGACAAAGTAATGAAAATAAAAAAATAATTACATCTGCTAACAGCGGTTTCAAGAAATGGCGAGAAATGTGCTAAATTCACGTTTATCTTTCGCAAGAAACATTATCTTGGTGGAAAATATGCGGTTACGAAGTTCGCCACTTCTTGAAGCCGCGGGACGTTGGCAGAAATATTTGACGCCAGACGGAAAAAAGCATATCTTTGAATAAAAACAAGACGAAAATGACTTTTACTGACAAAAATATAATAGAAAATTACTTCGGATTATTCGAGAGTTTAAACTCAATGAGCAAACTTGAATT
>CBDUEE010000379.1:0-1902 GCA_965366105.1 uncultured Flavobacterium sp.
TAGAGGTTTGAGTATTTGCATTTTCCCAGAAGGAGGAGTTCCCGATGACGAAAGCATTTTGCTTAACGAATTTAAAGATGGTGCATTCCGATTGGCCTTAAATCATCATATTCCGATTGTTCCTTTGGCTTTCGCCGATAATAAAAAGCGATTCTCTTATACGTTCTTTAGTGGAAGTCCAGGGATTATGAGAGCTAAATTTTGCGGTTTTGTTGAAACTGCTGGTCTTGACGATAGCAAAACGAATGTAAAAGTGATTAGAGATAAATCTAGAGAACAGATTTTGGAGGCATTGCTGGAGTTTCAAGGAGTGGAGAAGGTTGAAGCGGAATTGGAGGGAGTTCATTTATTCTAATTATTACAAGTAAATCTGCCTTGAAATAATAAAACTATGAAATCAATATTAATTTTGGTCCTTATATTATTAATGGTCTCGTGTAGAAATGCCAAAGATGAATCTAAGAAATTTATCGGAAAATGGCACGATACCGAATATATAATCCCTACTGAAGGCTTTATCGAATTTAAATCTGATAGCACATTCTATTACAGAAGCGATGGGTGTATGTGGCGCAGTATTTAAAAGGTTCTTGGAAATTATATAATGATACAATTGAATTAAATAGTGGAAAAATTGACACTAGTTATTATACTTTTCCTTTTGTAAAATGCGTAGAATTAGGTGAACTCGTGAAGCGCGGTCAGACAATTTCTGATTGTGCGCCCGAAGAGGGTATTGATTTTTTAGAATTCACTAATGAGCGCTTTTATTTAAGAAATGACACTTTGATATATTCGAATAGTAAAAGCTTAAAATGCCTAGATTCTTCAAAAATTAAGTTTGCGAAGACTATAAAGATTAAAAAAAGATGATCAATCTTCTATTGACAAAAGTGATTATATAAAATAGTATCATTTGAGAAAGGATATGTAGGAAACTTTTTATTCTCATTAGCGCTGGTGCTATAGTAGCAAAATAGAATTTACAATACCCATTCCTCCGGCTATATGTTTTTTAATTTATTGATTAGCGTAAGACTGAGAGAGATACTAAAATAATTTTTGTTTTTTACTCTAGCCGTGTTCCATTATTCGTTAACTTTGTAAAATGGATCATAAAAGAGAAATTGTTTTCTATAAAAAGTACTTTGACGAATTTATTGAGCCATTGACTAATAAACTCAAGGACAAAGTTTATGAAGTTCTCTTTATGATAACAATTCTTGAAAAAGTTCCTGCAAAATTTTTAAAAAGTATAGAAGGGATAAAGGGACTTTTTGAAATAAGAATTGAATACGAAAGTAATATCTACAGGATATTTTGCTGTTTTGATAAAGGCAATTTGGTGATTCTATTTAATGGATTTCAGAAGAAAAGTCAAAAAACACCTGGTAAGGAATTAAATAAAGCTGAAAATATAATGGCTGAATATTTTAACGAAAAGAAAGAAAATGGAAAAAGAAAATAAAAATTTCAGTACTCTGGCAGACCATCTCGATAAAAGATATGGTAAAGAAGGTACTGAATCTAGAATTAATTTTGAATTAAAAGCAAAATCGTTTGCAATTGGAGAATTGATTAAAGAGGAAAGGAAATTGGCAAATATGACTCAAGAAGAACTTGCCAATAAAATTGGTGCTAAAAAAAGCTTTATTTCCAGAATTGAAAACGGACATAGTGACATTCAATTGTCGACACTTTATAAACTTATAGAATTAGGATTGGGAAGAAAAATAAATTTCTCCATTCAATAAACCCCACAAAAAAACCCGCAATTAGCGGGTTTTTGAATATTAAAGATTTTCTTTAATTCTGTCTTTAATTTTTTGTTCTAGCTCATCTGCTAGTTCTGGATTGTCTTTGATAAGTACTTTCACACTATCGCGACCTTGTCCTAATTTT
>CBDUEE010000380.1:0-1887 GCA_965366105.1 uncultured Flavobacterium sp.
CAATGTCGAATTTGTCTTCTAATAATAATTAAAAAAGACCTCGTGTCTTAGCGCCTTAGTGGCAAAACAAGAATGATACAAACTGTAATTTTCGACATGGATGGCGTAATAGTAGATACAGAACCCGTACACCGCTATGCCTATTTTAAACATTTTGAGGAATTGAATATTCCAGTAACTGATGCGATGTTTACTACCTTTACCGGTAATTCTACTCGCAATGTTTTTCAAAATTTAAAAGAAATTTTTAATCTGGAACAAGATGTAGAAGATTTAATTCAAAGAAAACGAACTATTTTTAATGATGCTTTTGATAGTAAAGAAGATTTAGAATTGTTAGAAGGAGTAGAAAAATTAATAAAAGATCTATATGAAAACGGAGTACAATTAATATTAGCCTCTTCAGCCTCTAAAGTTACTATAGAACGCGTTTTTCGTAGGTTTAAATTACATCCTTATTTTACACATTTAGTAAGTGGTGAAGATTTTCCTAAATCTAAACCACATCCCGCTATTTTTGAGCATGCGGCTTCCTTGTCAATTGCAGCTAAAGAGTGCTGTATTGTTATTGAAGACAGTACAAATGGAATAAAAGCGTCTAATGCAGCAGGAATTTTTTGTGTAGGGTATAATAGCATTCATTCTAAATCACAAGATTTATCTGAAGCAAATGTTATCATCAATAATTTTAATGAATTAAATTTCGATAAAGTAAAGAATATAGATTCTAAATTAAGAAGTAATTAACAATTTTGAATAACTGAATTTGTAATTTTGCGAGTCACAAAAAAAAACGATTAACCATGAAAAAAATAATTATTGCCCTTGCTATTCTTTTAGCCAATTTTACCGTTGAGGCACAAATTCAAACACCTCAATCAAGTCCAAAAGCGACCATTAATCAAACGGTTGGATTAACAGATGTAGAAATTGTTTATTCAAGACCGAGCGCTAGAGGTAGATCTGTTGTTGGTAATTTAATTCCTTTTGGAAAAGTGTGGAGAACTGGAGCTAATGAAAATACAACAATTTCTTTTAGTGATAATGTAATTATCGATGGTAAAACATTAAAAAAAGGAAAATACTCTTTGTACACTATTCCAAAAATTGAAAGTTGGGATATTATTTTTTATAAAACTACGGATAACTGGGGTAATCCAGAAGAATGGAAAGAGGAAAATGTTGCTCTTAAAGCTACTGTTAAACCAGAAACTTTAAATAAAAGTGTTGAAACATTTACAATTGGAATCAGCGGTTTAGATAATAATTTTGCTTATTTGGATATCGCATGGGAGAACTCTTATGCAGCTTTAAAATTTGAAGTACCAACACAACAAAAAGCAACAGCCAATATCGAAAAAGCATTATCTGGTCCAGGCGGAGCAGATTACTTTGCTGCTGCACAGTTTTTATTTCAATCGAATGGAGATAATGTAAAAGCATTAGAATACATAAATAAGTCATTGGATATGGCTAAAGAAAAACCATTTTGGTATAATAGATTAAAATCATTGATTCAAGCAAAATTAGGCGATAAAAAAGCAGCAATAGAAAGTGCTAAAGCTTCACTTACAGCAGCCGAAATAGCTAAAAATCAGGATTACGTAAAAATGAATAAAGACAGTATTGCAGAGTGGAGTAAAAACTAAATTTCTATTATACGCAATATAAAAAATCCCGTTTAGATATAATCTAAACGGGATTTTTTATGCTTTTTTTATATGTGTTTATAATAATTTAACTAGTAACTCGTACTGTTCCAACTTTCATATGGACTGTTTTCTAAAAATAAGAAGATTTTGTAAAGATTAAAATATTTAAAAATATATTTACTAAAAGTTATTGTTTGTAATTATCAAACTATTGGTAACAGTGGCTGAATAAACC
>CBDUEE010000381.1:0-1874 GCA_965366105.1 uncultured Flavobacterium sp.
TAGCCATTAAACTTGAAATTTCTCCTGCAGAATATGAAGAGATTTTAGAAAATCCTTTAAATTTCCCAATAAATGCTCCTTATTTATACGAGCAAAGATTAGATCGTTTGTTCGACTTAGTACGAATGATTCATGTTGATCATCATCTAGGTGACAAACAAGAGCTACTTCTTAGAAAAATTTGTGTAGCATTAGGTTTTAACATTGATAATGTAGACTACATTGTAAACAAATCATTAAAATTAGCGGATAAAGAAGTTGATCTTGAAACTTTTTTGTTTGAAATGCAAAACATGAATAAATAAAATAAAAAAAAGCTTCCATTACAATTGGAAGCTTTTTTTATGCTATTTTTATTTTAGTATTTGCTTAATTTCGCATTTTCCATAAACTCCTCTGCTTTTTCTACCATATTATAACTTCCGCAGAAAAAAGGAACACGTTGGTGTAATTCTGTAGGTATAATTTCCATAATACTTCCAAAACCGTCCGAAGCTTTTCCTCCTGCTTGTTCTACAATAAATGCCATAGGATTGCATTCATATAGCAAACGTAATTTACCTTTTGGAGCTTTAGAACTTGTAGGATAAATATAAATTCCTCCTTTTATCATGTTCCTGTGAATATCGGAAACTAAACTTCCTATATATCGTGAGGTATAAGGTCTATCATCCTCTTCTGTTTGACAATATTTGATGTAATTTTTTACTCCTTGCGGAAAATGAACATAATTCCCTTCATTTATAGAATAAATATGTCCGTCCTTAGAAAATTGCATATTAGGATGAGACAAATAAAAGGTTCCAATTGCAGGGTTTAAAGTAAATCCATTTACTCCGTGACCCGTAGTATAAACTATCATTGTCGAAGTTCCATAAATCACATATCCTGCAGCCACTTGGTTAATTCCCGGTTGCAGAAAATCCTCCATAGTAACTGGAGATCCTATAGGAGTTACTCTTCGATAAACAGAAAATATGGTTCCTACAGATACGTTCACATCAATATTTGATGAACCGTCAAGCGGATCCATTAAAACTACATACTTATTACTATGGCTTTTGTCACTTCCAGCTACCGTAATAAAATCGTCATTTTCTTCTGAAGCGATTCCACAAACAATTTCTCTATTGATTAAAGTTTGAATAAAAACTTCATTGGCATATACATCCAGCTTTTGCTGATCTTCACCTTGAATGTTTTGTTCTCCTGCAGCACCTATAATATCAACTAATCCGGCTTTATTAACCTTGTAGTTGACCACTTTAGCGGCTAGTCGGATCGAGTTGATGATTCTGGATAATTCACCTGACGAATATTGAAAAGCATTTTGGTTTTCGATGATAAACTCACCTAGTGTTTTGTTGCGTTCTTTCATTGCGAAATCGTTGTAGTTATTTTGAAGTCACAAATATCGGTTTTTTTGTGAAAATGATTTGAATAATATTTACTTAGTTTATCAGTATTGTATATTTGCTTTGAAAATTGATGAATTTTGAGCTCAAAACCTTTATTTACATCAAATAAGAACAATAAAAACTAAGGATTTATGAATATCAGAAAAGGAAAAGCGGAGGACATGGGAGCTGTATTAAGTCTGATTCATGAATTAGCAATATTCGAAAATGAACCTGACGCAGTTCTTGTCACCGTAGAAGATTTAGTTCGAGATGGTTTTGGTTCAAATCCTTTATTTCATGTTTTTGTTGCCGAAGTAGCAGCCCATCCTACCGGTAGTCTAGAAACCAAAGAAATTGTTGGAATTGCCTTGTACTATTACCGCTTTTCTACTTGGAAAGGAAAAACAATTCATCTAGAAGATCTAGTGGTAAAAGAGAAAATGAGGGGAACAGGATTAGGGTACGCTTTATATT
>CBDUEE010000382.1:0-1867 GCA_965366105.1 uncultured Flavobacterium sp.
TATCATTTTTGGATAAATAAATTTTTTGTTTTCCAGTTTCAAATTTTTCTAAGTCAAGGATTTTATCAATCAAACGGTTCAGCCTATCCGATTCTGTAATAATGTTTTGTAAAAACTGTTTTCGTAACTCTTCGGGTATTTCATCATCATCATGAAGGATTTCACTAGCTGCTCGAATTGCGGTAATTGGCGTTCTTAATTCATGAGTAACGGTATCTAAAAATTCATCTTTCTGAATGTCTTTGCTTACCAATTCTAAATTAGCATTCTTTAATTGTTCCGATATTTTTTTTAATTCATTAGAAGTGTCCGTTAGCTTTTTGTTAATGATGAGGTTTTCTTTTGACTCCTCTAAAATCCGCAATACTTCAGCCAGACTAATTTTGTCTTCTTTGATTACACTTGATATTAATATTTTGGCGGAAGCCGTACCTATATGTCCCGTCAATAGATTCTCAGCAAATTTTATAAATCGGGCATCAGCTGTGGTAATATTTTTATCTACAGTGTATTTTAAATTGAAAATTGTCATTGCGCGTTTGGTTCTTTCTTCACCCAGAAAACGTTGCAATACTTTTTGAATGTCAGTGATATAAGCAGTTCCTTTCCAAATAAAAGCATTTTCGTGATTGGTGATATACTTATCAATATCGACAAACATTTCGGCATAATTACGTTCTCTATAATTCCCTTTGAAACTAACTGAAATAGCCAAATAGCTCAAAGTATTAAAAAGTAAACTCCAAAAAACAGCGTGCGGAATTGGTTCTAAATAATCCAAACCAAAAAGCTGAAAAGGTTTTAAAAGTTCAATTCCCCAAGGTCCTTTCTGAATAAATAAACTCGTTGATTTTGTTATTCCAATAGCAAAAGGAATCAATAGCGTATAAAAACAAGCTAAAAAGCCCAAGATTATTCCTGTAATAGCTCCTTTTTTCGAACCTCTTCTCCAAAACAGAGCTCCAAAAAAGGAAGGTGCTAATTGTGCAATTACTACAAAAGCGACTAACCCAACGGAAAATAGAGAATAATCCAGAATGAAAATGCGGTAAATTGCATACGACAAAATGATAAGGGAAAAAATACCAATTTTACGGCTATTTACGATGCGCTTATTGTTCTTTTCTTGTGATGAATTTTCTAATGAACCAATAAATCCGTACGGGATTAATAAATTATTACTAAGCATCGTAGAAAGTGAAATGCAAGATACGATAATCATAGAAATTGCCGCTGAAAACCCACCTAAAAACACGAGAACTGTTAATGCATTATTGTCGAAAAGTTGCGGTATTAATAAGGAATACGTATCAGAATTATGTCCTTTTCCTTCAAAAAGTATGTTGCCGCCCCAAGCAATTGGAAAGACAAAAATATTAAAAAGGAGTAGGTATAAAGGAAACAGCCAGATAGCAGTTCGTATGTGGTTTTCTTTATTGTTTTCGACAATCGCAGTATGAAATTGTCTAGGTAATAAGAAAATAGCAAACATAGATAAAATACATAAAAAGAACCAGTTTATACCATTTGTGATGCCACCAATCGTATTTTTTTGATCAAAATTTTTGAGCAAAGATGCTTTTTGATATATATCATCAAAGCCATCAAAAACAAAATAAGTTACATAAATTCCTGCGATTAAAAAGAAAACCAATTTCAATACGGATTCCATGGCTACCGCTGTAACAATACCGCGCCTTTTCTCTGAGGCATCTACATATTTTGTCCCGTAATAAGAAGCAAAAAGCGCCAGAGCGAGACAAACATAAGTAGTGGTATCGGTAAAAAGATTGTCACTCGATTCTGTTTTAGTAACAATATGAAAAGTATCGGAAATAGATTTTAATTGCAACGCGATGTACGGAAC
>CBDUEE010000383.1:0-1862 GCA_965366105.1 uncultured Flavobacterium sp.
GCTCAAGGCACATTTGAAGAAATTCTAAAATCTACTTCACTTACCGCAAAATATTTGAATGGAGATTTAGAAATTTCAGTTCCTAAAAAAAGAAGGACTTTCAAGAATTATATTGAAATAAAAGGCGCAAGAGAAAATAATCTTCAGAATATAGATGTTACTTTCCCATTAGATGTTTTAACAGTAATTACAGGAGTTTCTGGTAGTGGAAAAAGTACACTTGTCAAGAAAATATTATTTCCAGCAATGCAAAAAAAACTGGAAAATGTAGGTGAAAAAGCAGGTCAATTTACAGAAATAACCGGTTCTTTTTCACAAATTAAGCATATTGAATATGTAGATCAAAATCCTATTGGTCGCAGTTCTCGCTCTAATCCGGTTACGTACATCAAAGCCTATGATGATATTAGAGAATTGTATGCAAGAGAAAAACTTTCTAAAATAAGAGGTTATCAGGCCAAACATTTTTCATTTAATGTGGATGGCGGACGTTGTGAGACCTGCAAAGGAGAAGGCTCTATTAATGTAGAAATGGTCTTTATGGCTGATGTGCAATTGCCTTGTGAAACTTGTAATGGCAAAAGATTTAAAAAAGAAGTACTAGAAGTAGCCTTTGAAGGTAAAAATATTCACGATATTCTTACCATGACTGTTGATGATGCTATTGCTTTCTTTACATCTAACAAGCAAGCTAAAATTATTCAGAAATTACAACCGCTACAAGATGTTGGATTAGGATATGTACAATTAGGACAATCCTCCTCAACACTTTCTGGTGGAGAAGCGCAACGCATAAAATTAGCTTCTTTTCTAGTAAAAGGAGCAACGAAAGACAAAGCACTTTTTGTTTTCGACGAACCTACAACTGGATTGCATTTTCATGACATCAAAAAACTGTTAACTTCATTTGATGCATTAATAGATAAAGGACATTCGATAATTGTAATTGAACACAATCTTGATCTTATAAAATGTGCCGATTGGGTTATTGACTTAGGACCTGAAGGAGGAGAAAACGGCGGTCAATTACTGGCAGTGGGAACTCCAGAAGACATTGTAAAAAACAAAAAATCAGTTACTGCAAGTTATTTAAAAGCAGCGTTAAAGAGATAAAAAAAGGCCGATAAAATAATTTATCGGCCTTTTTTATAATTTATATTTGCTAGAATCTATATCCTAAACTTATACCGCTTCGAACACCACCCCAGGGACCACTTATATTCATTTTTGCACCTGTAGAAGTTACTTCAACTTTAATATCTCCTAAAGGAAGTTCGATATTATCAAGTTCTTTTTGAAGCTCTCTTTGTTCATTTGGTGTTATAATTCTATTAGTTTTACCGTCGAAATCACCTTTTGAAGTACCATAATGGGGTCCAACAATCCACCAATCTAAAATAATATTTTTACCTAAATTAAATTGTGCTCCAAATTGCAAGCCAAAAGTATTTGCAGTAAGATTACCTCCCATGTTAATATCTTCTTGAATACCTCCGCCTAAATCACTTTTATAAGTAAAATTGACTCCAGTAATATCATATTTCAAATGTCTGTAAAAAGGGGCAATATAAAATCCTTTCCCGTATCCTTTTCCTAAATAAAATCGGAATTCAGGTGTAAAAGCAGAATACCCGACTTCAGCATTAGTAAACATGTCTTTTGAATCAGAATTGCTAGCGGCTAACTCTTGTATTTGAGATTGAAAAGGAAGACTTCCTTTTGGTATAAAACTAAACCCGACAACAAAACCAATACGTTTAGTAAGACTTCTTTCATATTGCAATTGAAAATTTCTAAATGCAAGACTTGTTAAGCTAATTTTTACATTGTTCTTTTTAGGAGTACTAAATTCATTATTCATC
>CBDUEE010000384.1:0-1843 GCA_965366105.1 uncultured Flavobacterium sp.
AGAACGCCTAAGGGATTCCACGCCAGAAATAAATCATTACGAAATTGTGTTGGATTTTGAATTTGCGCATAAGCATAGAAAGACAAAGTAAGTCTTTGTTTTCCGGCATCATCGATCATGATGGCTCTTTCTTCTGCGCTTAAGGTGTTATACAGTTGCATGCTATAAACAGTTTAAGTGTGAAAAATTATGTTGTTCTATTCTTTAGAACTTGCGGCAAAAGTACGGATTATTTAAAGAAAACAAAAGAACTTCGGCTTCCAGTTGTTTAAAGTATATGAGATTCTTAACCGCTGAATAGCAGCTTTTTTATAAGGTTTAATTAAAAGACCAACCAATTAGAAGCATAAACAAAATCATTCAGTTTTATCTTTTCACAATAGCAAAATTCAAACAAAAATCCTTTTTATATTTCTAGAACAGTGATTGTAGCTTCATTTAAATCGGAGGTAATATATAATTGACAACTGAGTCGTGTCCATTCTTCTTCGTAACCCATTTTTGATAAAGTGGTGGGTTCGTTGCGGTCTTTTACAATAGAATTTCCGGTAATTCCTTCAGCATTAATGACACAAGTAGCACATCGTCCTACGCCACCGCATTCACCAAAACTCTCTAAGCCCAATTTATCTCGCAACAAATACATCAAATTAGGATGACTACTTGGGTAGGTTTCAATTAGTTGTGAGCTACCGTTTTCAATTACTGTAAATTGGATTGTGTTTTTGGTCAAAGTGTAAAGTATTTATAAAACAAAACCGCAGATTCGCAGATTTAAAAAGTAATCAGCAAATCTGCGGTAAATAATTATTTATTGTGCCTAAGCAAAAATCTTAGCAATACTCGTTGAAAGCATCTTTCAAGTTTTCTGCAATCATTTCAGCTGGACGACCTTCAATGTGGTGACGCTCTAACATGTGAACTAATTCACCGTTTTTGAACAATGCCATAGCTGGAGAAGAAGGAGGAAAAGGAAACATGTGTTGTCTCGCTGCATCAACTGCATCTTTATCAACTCCTGCGAAAACTGTGATTAAATGGTCTGGTTTTTTAGCACCATCTAAACTCATTTTAGCTCCTGGACGCGCATTTCTTGCTGCACAACCACAAACCGAATTTATAACTACTAGAGTTGTTCCTTCTGCTTTTATTGCATTATCTACTGCCTCAGCACTATGTAAATCTTGAAAACCTGCCGACGTTAATTCCGCTTGCATTGGCATTACCATTTCTTCTGGATACATATCGTTGTATTTTAAATATTAATTTTATCTAGCAAAGTTACGAAGTTTAAAAAGAACTCTATTATTTGTAGTATAAAGTTTTGTTATTGTTTGATAGACATTGATTTCATTATTGAAATAAATGCCTGCCTGAACGAACTAAAGCATTAATAAAAGGCATTTTAGGACATTTCCAAATCACTTGAAGATCTTCAGCAAAAGTGGTTTCTTCATCTAGAAATTTAAAGATCAAAGCCGGACTTCCTTTTCTAAAAAGAGAGGAGAATATAGACGCTCCTAATTCGTTTTTGCGATCTAAAATATCCAAAAGCAGCAAGTCATAAAACCAGAACTTCGTTGTTTTGTGGAATTTAGTGAAATCTGTTTCTTTTTGTAAAAAAGCGACTAATTGAGTTGATTTTTTATCAGAGCTTTTAAAAGTGTAACCTGTGCTGGCCTTAGTCCATCCGCCGGCTGTTCCTATATTCAGTACTTTTTCAGTATTCTTTTTCCAAAAAGGATAACAACTCATTGGTATACTTCCTTGTTCTTTTTCGACTATCTCGTAGTCTGTTATTCCAAGTTTTTCAATGTACTTGATGATCTCATTTTCGTATTCT
>CBDUEE010000385.1:0-1838 GCA_965366105.1 uncultured Flavobacterium sp.
TAGCAGGATAAAGCTCCAAAAGAAAAATTATGCTCTAATTATCAATCAGTTCGCATTCAGATGTCTATGAAAATACTTCTGAGAAAAGCAAACAAAGTGAGAAAATTAAATACTATCTTTGCAAAAATTTTAGAATTTATGAATACAAGGGACGGTGGTAATAAAAGAGGTGGTGCAGGGCGCCCAAAGGGTGTTGGAAGACCAAATTCTAGCAAGCCAAAACCTCCAATGCAAAAACGTGCGCAAGGGCCTAAAAAGGTGAAGCCAGACACGAAGACTGCAGATAAATCGGCTGAAAAAGTTTCTGAAAAGGTAGCAAAAACACCAAATCAGGCACCTAAAAGAGCGAAGACGAATCCGGATGAAATCAGGTTAAACAAATATATTTCGAATTCAGGTGTATGCTCACGTAGAGATGCTGATATCTATATCACGTCTGGAAATGTAAAGGTAAACGGTGTTGCCGTTACTGAAATGGGGTACAAAGTAATGCCTGGAGATGTGGTCAATTTTGATGGGACAACGCTTACTCCAGAGCGTAAAGAGTATTACCTGCTTAACAAACCTAAGAATTTTACTACTTCGGTAGATGAGAATGAATTGCACAGAAATGTTTATGAACTTGTAAAAAGTGCTACAAATGCACGCATTCAGCCAGTAGGAAGAATGGACAAGAATACAACAGGATTGTTGCTTTTCACTAATGATACGGATATGATTCGTAAGTTTAGTCTTCCAAATCAGAAGTCTGCGAAGATTTATCACGTGTCTTTGGATAAGAACTTGAAATTTGAAGATCTTGAGAAAATTGCTGGTGGTGTAACGCTTGACGGACACAGACTAGCAGTTGAAGAAGTGACTTATATTGATAATGAGCCAAAAACAGAAATTGGACTGAAACTACGTACGTCTAACGTTAAAGTTGTTCGTGCGATTTTTGAAAGCTTTAAATATGATGTCATTAAAGTCGACCGTGTATCATTTGCAGGTTTGACCAAAAAGAATTTACCTCGTGGTAACTGGAGAGCTCTTACGGAGCAAGAAGTTATCAACTTGAAAAATATGTAAGCTACAAATTGTAGTATTTAAAACCGCTAGAGTTTCTTTAGCGGTTTTTTTTATTTCCAAAAATGCCACAACATATTTTACCAATAAAGTCAATGTTTAAGTGAAATAGTACTTTAACTCTTGAAAACTATCATCACAATAGATTTAGTGAGGTCAAGAGCAGGATGGTATGCTCAGGATTTTTGAAGCTTCCGCTCGTAAAATTTATCAACCTCTTAATAGATAAAGTGAAATTAAGATTAGAGCCGTAGGCTCGACTTTATTGTAGCGCAGGATTTCAATCCTGCGAATATGAATGATCGAAAAACATTGAAAAGCCGTAGGCTGGGCATTATAATATTCCTAAAAATTCCGAGAGTCAATAACGTTGTTTTTAAAGTGGAGGATTGTGCAATATGTATTCTAATTTATAAAGCCGTTCCTACGGAACTTAGAACATAATCGAATTCATTTACAACGGATTGAAATCCGTTGTTACAATAAAGTCATCCCTACGGGATTATAATTGCTTGAAAAATTGTAAGGGCTGTTTCTTTGAAATTTAAAACTATGCTGAACTCATTATCAACTTATTGAAATCCGTTGTTACAATAAAGTCATCCCTACGGGACTATAATTGCGTGAAAAAATTGTAAGGGCTGTCTCTTTGAAATTTAAAGCTTCACCAAATCCATTTGCAACGTATTAAAATCCGTTGTGACAAAAATGCTCATGCCTACGGGATTTTACAACGGAATAAGAATTAGTTGTTCCTTTTCAAAAAAATTGGC
>CBDUEE010000386.1:0-1786 GCA_965366105.1 uncultured Flavobacterium sp.
TTTTATTTCTCAATAGCATAAATATTTATTAAAGTTAATCAAAAATAAATTTACTTAGTATTAATTTTATTAAATGGTTTGTTACTGTAATATTTAGTGGGGTAAATTCCAAAATTAAACGTGGCACACCTGATTGTCGTCGCTAACGAGGTGTGCCACGTAGGCTGTTCAATCAAACTTGCTTTTTACGTTCTGATTTTTGAAAAATATCATGTCTTTTTTTTGCTAATGAGGGGACATTATTTTGCGTTTTCCAGTCTTGTAGGTCATCACATTTAACAGATTCCATTGCTTTTAGTATTTCATCTTGAGTAAATGTATTACCAAAATTAGCAATGGTAAGGGCGAACTCGGTCATTCCACCAATAGAATTTGGACTAATTTTGTACTTAAATTTGCCAAAAGCGGTTTCGATTACATCTGAACAACAGACTAAATTAGTAAGTAGTCCGTGATTTTGTTGTTGCTTTTGAAGTAAATCATTAAAATATTCTTCCATGATGTTTCTAAAATTCAAAGCTCTCTTAGTTTTGCAAGCATCTAATAAACTCATAGCTTGTTGCTGGGTTTTTGTATTGAATCCTTCTACTTTTAAAAGCAGACTTAGCTGACTCATAAGTTGTCTTAATTGCAGCATTTCTGCTATAAATTCCTCGTTTTCAATGAGCCAGATGAGTTCTTTTTTTTGAGTAGTGTCTAAATTTTGATAAATCTGTAAAACATCATTTGCCCAAACAGCCAGCGATAAAATCGAATGAAACCGTGCTTTCTTTCGCTGTGAAGGTGGCATCAATGCCGCTGATTTAGACAGATACCAACGCCTACGAAGTCCACCACAGATTTGATTCATCTTTATAAATACAGGGTCTTTTTTATAAGTTCTCTCAATACCTTTTGCCATCACATGAGTAATGTCGGGTATATGAATATAACCACTATTCTGATAGGATTTGACCAAATTATTCCCCTTATCACTAATAATATAGGCTATTTTATGCTCTTTCTGTACCTGCTCAAGCACGGCTGATACTTGTTCTGCTTTCCATTCTGCCCCTATTTTTAAACTTAAAACCACTACATCTGCTAACGTTAAGGCTCGCTGAAAAGTCCACTCAGATAAGGGCAACCCCAATACTAACAATAGTCGCTCTGAACCAATACTTATACTCTCATCGACAATAAGGGCATAAGTCGTAATTGATTTTGAAGTAGATGAATCCAACTTCTTCAAACGATAATAGCCACATTTACACGCCCATGTGCGTATGCTGACATGACTTGGAACTCTACCATTAAGGCTGAGCATTAGAAAAATCTGTACCAAACAATGACGGCACGAACGGAAACTTATCCCGCCATACAACTGAAATTGTACACATAACCAAATCAAGGCTACTGGATAATGATGTCCTGCTGGGCGAATGCCTAACGCTATCGAACAATGACCAGTAGGTAAGCATATCGCTGATTTAGCTGTTTTGTACTTTTGTTTCCAACCATTGCGACTTATGGTTAATTCTACCAAACGTTTTCTGATAGCCTTAATTTCTTGCGTCTGGGCTTTTGATTTGTTTTTGTAGTTTTTTAAACTAATTTTGTTTCGGTCTTCGGACTGATTCCCCACTGTTTTTTTTGTTTTCCAAGAACAAAAATAGGGGGAATTTTTTTAAGCCCTTTGAACAGCCTATGTGCCACGTTTGGGCTACCCCACAAAATATTACAGTAGGAATTACTTTATTTCAAGAAGATACTTCCTCCTTATTGAATTTATCAAAAACTTTTTGTG
>CBDUEE010000387.1:0-1781 GCA_965366105.1 uncultured Flavobacterium sp.
GCCCATTCGATTCCAAATCCTTTTGGTAAGGTTTGTTTGGCTACTTCCGCAACTACTTTTAAGGCTGTTCCACTACTATAACCTGCAGCAGGACCTCCACTTATTTCAGAAGCATTGTACAGATTGTGTCTCGTAATTTCAGAAAGACCAAATACTTTTTCAACTGTCATAAAGGCGCCGTATGGTACCATTTCGCCCGCATCATTTTTGGTATATAATTTTAGAACATCTTCTGGCATTGCTCTATATTGTGGCAAAGCTTGAACCATTACTTTGTATTGACGATCATATTTTATAAAACTCGTTTCATAATTACTTCCTATAAGCGTGGATAAATTATCCATGGCATCGGAAATTGAAACTCCTTTTTGTTGTGCTTTATCATTATCCACTTTCAACATATATTGTGGAAAACTGGCACTATAAAAAGTAAAAACTGACGAGAGTTCGGGTCTTTTACCTAATTCTTTGACAAAATCTTTAGTGACTTTTTCCATTTTTTTGAAATCGCCCGTACCAATTTTATCCACTACTCGGAGTTCAAATCCACCAGCAGCACCATAACCTGGAACAGCAGGAGGAGGGAAGAACTCAATAGTAGCTCCTTTTATATTTTTGGATTTTTCTTCTAACTCATCCATTACTTGTTGAGACGTGTGTTTTCTTTCGTCCCAACCTTTTAGATTTACCAATACACTTCCTGTATTAGATCCAGTACCTTCGGATAATATTTCGTAACCTGACATCGTTGAAACTGATTTTACTTCGTCCATTCCAGAAGCAATTTTTTGCAATTGATCTGCAATTTCATCCGTTCTTTCTAAAGTGGATCCAGGTGGCGATTGTATAACAGCATAGAACAAACCTTGATCTTCATTAGGAATAAATCCAGAAGGTACAGTTGAACTTAATAAATATGTTCCCAAACAAAATCCTAATAGTACTAATACCGTAATCACTCTTCTGTTCACAATAAGGGTAACCAATTTTTGGTATTTTCCTTGTAAACCATTAAACCAATTATTGAATTTAGCTAATAATCTATTTAAAACCGTATCTTTTTTAGGAACTCCGTGTACGTTTTTCAGCATCATAGCGCACAAAGCAGGTGTAAATGTCAACGCCACGATACCAGATAAAATGATGGCTGTAGCCATTGTAACCGAAAACTGTCTGTAAAAAATTCCAACAGGACCTGACATAAATGAAACCGGAATAAATACAGCTGCCATAACTAAGGTGATGGCGATAATAGCACCTCCAATATCTTTCATGGCCATTTTAGTAGCTTCCAATGCATTGACATGAAATTCTTCCATTTTTGCATGGACCGCCTCGACGACGACTATGGCATCATCGACCACAATACCAATTGCTAAAACTAATGCGAATAAAGTAATTAAGTTGACGGTAATTCCAAACAGCTGCATGAAAAAGAAGGTTCCAATTAGCGAAACGGGAACTGCAATAGCAGGAATTAATGTTGAACGCCAATCTCCTAAGAATACAAAAACCACTAGTGAAACTAACAAAAATGCCTCTACTAAAGTGTGAATTACTTTTTCGATCGAAGCGTCTAGAAATTTAGAAACATCATATCCAATTTCATAATCCATTCCTTTTGGAAAGGATTCACCTTTTATTTCTTCTAATTTCTTTTTTACATTTTTAATTACATCGCTGGCATTACTTCCGTATGATTGTTTGATTACAATGGCCGCCGAAGGTTTTCCGTTTAATTTGGAATATAAATTGTAGTATGCGTTTCCGAATTCAACTTC
>CBDUEE010000388.1:0-1774 GCA_965366105.1 uncultured Flavobacterium sp.
CCAAGTGTATGAACCGTACCCGAATGAATAAATATGGCATCCTCTTTTTTAGGGATAAAACTATGAAGTCTCTCGGACACCGATTTGTCTTTGATGGATTCAAGCAAATTCTCTTTAGTAGTTCCTTTTTTTAAACCAGCAAAAATACGACTGTCTTCACTAGTTTCCAGTACGATCCAAGCCTCTGTTTTACCAGTGTCACCTGCGGGAATAAATTCTTTTTGGCTGTCTGAAGGATGGACTTGTACGGATAATACTTCTTTACAATCCAAAAATTTTAATAAAAGAGGAAAATGATCGAAGTCATTGCCATTTTTCCCCATTATTTCGTAACGAAAATCTTCCATTAGTTTGGTAATCGTTACCCCTTTCAGATGTCCTTCGGTTACCTGACTAGCATGATCTTTTCTGTCGCTCAATATCCAAGCTTCGCCGATGGGTTCGTTTTTTGGAAGTGGTTTCGAAAGCAAATGTTCTAATTTCCTACCACCCCACAAACGATACTGATAAATAGGCTCGAATTTTAAAGGATAAATTGGGTTGCTCATCTTAATTTATTTTTACGATTCATAAGAATAAAGACAATTTAAAAAAGGTGTAAAATGCTGTTAATGAAGCTGTTTAGCTTGCTATTTTTTTTAAAAAAAGTGAGCTTAAATTAAAAGTTTAATAAAAGTACGAAAGAAGTAATAGATTTCTGTTAAATATTATGCAATAAAAGGTACTTGTAGAACAGTTTTGTAAAATAAACATAATTGATGTAACTAGCACTTCTGCCGAAACGAATTGATGATAAAAACGATAATCCCACTAAAACCTCAATCTCGCCGCGACTGTTACTGGAAGTCACTTTATTTACTCAAATATTCGCCAGGAATCATTACAGGTATTTTAGAATTTGTAAATTCTTTTTTATTTCGAGTAATAATAACATCTGCTTCATTATCCATGGCTACGAAATATTGTAAACTATCTTTGAAATCTTTAAAATCTGATGCTAAAGATAATTCGATTGCTTTATCTTCTAAAGAAAGAATAGTTACGAGAACCCTAAATTTTGATAGATATCTTTTTGCGTCTACTTCTTTGTGAACTCTAACAATAGAATAATATGCATTGGTAAAAGTTAATGAAGGAATGAAAAGTTGAATTTCCTTTTTGTCACTAAGAGTAAATAAATATTAAGCTTCTTTATAGAAAGGCTTATGTTTAGTCATGAGGTCGATAACAACATTAGTATCCACGAAAATTTTTCCATTATGAATATTTTTGGTCAATATAATTTCAGTATTCATGTCTTTGGTCATAATCACTTGGAATTATCCCAATTAAACTTTCAACTAAAGGACTGACCGATGATTTTTTCTTCGAATTTATAGTTAGAGAATTAAGATAATTTTCTATAAGTTTAGATAAGCTAACACTTTGACTTTTAGCGTATGTTTTAGCCTCTTCAATTATTTCCTTGTCCAGATTTAATGTGAGTTTTGTGTTCATAATAAAGCACTTTAGATTGCACGTGTAAAAATACAAAATTAATACGTGATACTTTTATCCAACACAATTTCTTTTTAATTTTCCAATGAAACTAGCCAATTTTTGAATTAAACACTTATATGTTTTAGTAAAACTCTACTGAAATAAAAACGGGTAATTTAGCCTTGATAGCAGCGGTATCCTTTGTGCTTGGAGTTCAAGCATAAAGATATAGCGAATAGCAAGAGGATACTTCTTGAAAAACCAGAAATTTGTGCTCCTAATGAAGAAAAAAAAG
>CBDUEE010000389.1:0-1770 GCA_965366105.1 uncultured Flavobacterium sp.
ACAACTTAATCTAATTCTGTTGTGGTTTTTTATTATAAATTATCGAAATACTGTGAATAATTACTTGAATTTATTTGTAATTTCAGTATGTCGTTTATCATAATTGGCACAATCTTTTCCTAATTTAAATATGAAAAAAAGTACAATGCCAGCCAGAATAATAGTTGGCATTAGCTTAATTTCATTTTTGAGAAAATATTTTGATGAGGAATCGGTAATATATTTTTTCATTTTTTTTAGTGAATATAAATTTATAAAATTTTTTATCTGTTGTAATACTATGTTGCAATTTATAACTAATATGTTATTTTTTTTTAAACAATATAAAGTGCTAATTATTCTAAATTAGTATTAGCATAGTTTAAATAGTTAATTTATAGCTTTAAAACGCTTCATTTCTTCTTGTGGTTCTATAGCATTATATTGTTTCCAAATACTAGCATCGTATGATTTTACATTTAGAAATTTAAAGTCAACTTCTTTTATTTTTTCAATTGTTTCAGTAGCTATTTTTGATCTCGATATGTTTAGGAATTCAGTAGTAGAGTTTGCGTTTCCCTCTATTTTCATGTCAAGTGAAAGTACATCTTTCTCTCCTTTGGCTAACTCAATAAATTTTAATGGGCGATTCACATAAAAATACATTCCTGAATCTATTGTTGCATATTGCAAATAATAGCCGTTTCCTTCTGATTTTTTTTGAAAAATAATTGTTCCCTTGCTCACATTCTGAGACACTTTGATGCCTAATAGCAATTTCATGTTAAAACCCTCTAGTTTCTCGCCTTCATCTAAGGTATAGTCTACTCTTAATACAGCATAGTCGTTTTCTGAAACATATAATTTTCCTGAAAACTTTGCTTTACTTCTTCTAGGTTTAAAGGTTATTACATAGGCAAATTCATTATCAGCAAAATAGGTCGTTCCTTCGTAGGTATAATTATAAAGATCTGGATCTGTTATAAAATTAAATTTCTTGGTCTGAGCAAAGTTGTTTTGTGACAAAAATGATGTAATATTCCTTTTAGCGCTAGTCAACTGATTGGTTGCTTCAACACCTATTTTTTTATTTTTTCTGCTATTAAAATCTTTTCGCAAAGAGATGGAATCACGAGAGCCAAAAAGCCCACTTTTTACTCGATAATATTTAGTAGAATCAAGGTGTTGCAACATCATATTCATCGCTTTTTTTTCTAAATCCTCAGAGGAATTAGCGCTACCTTCATTTTTTAACTTGGTTGCTTTTAAAACTTCTAATTTTGATACGAATGCAGTTTTACTTTCTTTTTTTACATTGGTGGTGTAATAATTACCAAGAATATCCGTAAATTCTTTAGGCGGGTGAGTAATTAGATTATTAGAAAAATTTTTGATATCAGCATTTGCTTTTTGAAGGGTTTGTTTGGCAAATCCTGTTGATTTTTCTATTTCCACATCAATTGTCTTAGGTTTGAAATAGTCCGATCGTCTGTAAAACACCATATCTTTTGATGGTGCACCATCACTTTCATAATTGCTTTTCAAATTGGCTTTGACATTAGCCATAATTTGATCAGGATTTGGTTTTTCATTGGATACGGTAACATCATTCAATTCATAAACAGCGGGTATAAGTTGAATTGTAAAATTTAATTTTTTCAAGTCAGCCACATTAATTTGCTGATTGGCATATCCTAAATAGGAAATACTAAGTTTTGTTTGCTCTGAGCTATTACTTTCTGAAAGTGTAAAAAAACCTTCGGCATTAGAAACTAAATTTTCAGAATCGTT
>CBDUEE010000390.1:0-1759 GCA_965366105.1 uncultured Flavobacterium sp.
GAAAAGAAGATTTAAGAGCGAATAAAAAACAAATCCTGTAATGAAGATTTTAGAAATACTCTTATGGCTTAATAATTGACTATATTTGATAGAATATAAATTTTAAAACTATGCTTAAAAACAGTTTAAATGTAATTATTATTGCTGTAGCTGTGGTAATTTCCTCCTATTTGTTTTCGAATGCTTTTCAGAATCGCAACAAAAGCAACGATACTATTAGCGTTACAGGTTCTGGTAAAAAAGATTTTGTCTCGGATTTAATAGTTTGGAGCGGTTCGTTTTCTAAAAAAAGCATGACTTTGAAAGAAGCTTATTCAGAATTAGATTCTGATCGTGAGAAAATAAAAAGTTATTTATCGGGTAAAGGGATTGGTGCTAATGAAATGGTATTTTCAGCGGTAAGTTTTAATAAAGACATTGAAACTACCTACAATGAAAATGGCACAACACGACAACAAATTTTTACGGGGTTTACTTTAACTCAAAGTGTAAGTATTCAGTCAAAAGAAGTAAATAAAATCGAAGAATTATCTAGGCAATCAAGTGAATTGATTAACTCAGGAGTCGAATTTTATTCTAATGCACCAGAGTATTACTATACTAAACTGGCGGAGTTAAAAATAAAAATGATTGCTGAAGCTACTAAAGATGCTAGCGTAAGAGCAAAGAGTATCGCTGAGAATGCAGATGCAAGTTTAGGAAATCTAAAAAAATCAGATATGGGTGTTTTTCAGATAACGGGTCAAAACTCCTCAGAGGATTTTTCTTATGGAGGTTCGTTTAATACGCAATCTAAAAACAAAACAGCTAATATCACCGTTCGTTTGGTATATCAGGTGAATTAATTTTCGATTTCAAACACATTAAAATAGATAAAAAAACTCGTCATTCCTGACGAGTTTTTTTATAATCTAAAATATTTCAGATTATATAATTAACATAGCATCACCGTAAGAATAGAATTTATATTCTTTTTCAATAGCATCTGCATAAGCTTTTTTCATCAAATCGTGTCCACAAAAAGCAGAAACCATCATTAACAATGTTGATTTTGGCGTATGGAAATTGGTAATCATACACGTTGGAATCGTGAATTCATGTGGAGGAAAGACGAATTTGTTAGTCCAACCATCAAAAGGGTTCAACGTATTTTGCGATGAAACTGAACTTTCAACTGCACGCATAGAAGTAGTTCCTACTGTACAAATACGTTTCTTTTTAGACTTAGCCTCATTTACAATATCACAAGCTTCTTGAGTAATTTTCAATTCCTCAGAATCCATTTTATGTTTTGATAAATCTTCAACCTCAACTGGATTGAAAGTTCCTAAACCTACGTGAAGTGTAACTTCAGCAAATTTAATTCCTTTGATTTCTAATTTTTTCAATAAATGCTTAGAAAAATGCAATCCTGCTGTAGGTGCTGCAACAGCTCCTTCTTCTTTAGCATAAATAGTTTGATAACGTTCCGCATCCTCAGGAGTTACGTCTCTTGAAATGTATTTTGGGATTGGAGTTTCTCCCAATTCTGTCAATTTATTTCTGAATTCCTCGTACGAACCATCGTAAAGAAAACGCAATGTTCTTCCACGAGAAGTTGTATTATCAATAACCTCAGCTACTAGTGAATCATCATCACCAAAATATAATTTATTTCCGATTCTTATTTTACGTGCTGGATCAACTAAAACATCCCAAAGTCTCTGCTCAGAATTTAATTCTCTAAGTAAAAAAACTTCGATTCTTGCTCCTGTTTTTT
>CBDUEE010000391.1:0-1756 GCA_965366105.1 uncultured Flavobacterium sp.
ATGAAATACCTGATGATGCAGATTGCATTTTTTTCTTTAATCCGTTTGAAGAAATTATAATGAGTGGTGTAGTTGATAATGTTTTTAAAAGCCTGGAATTAAATCCAAGAAAAATAAAGATTATCTATGTAAACCCTATTGATAAGCATTTATTTTTACAGGCAGGTTACAAACAAACCTGGTACAGTAAAAAAATGAAATACCTGGAAGCTATAATTCTTGAAAATTAAAAAAGGGTATTTAGTTAACCCTCAAAAATTCTTTAATCCTTTACTATCTTATGTTTTAGGGAATAAATGTTTTTATTATCTTACGGTTAAGTATAAAATACTTGAAAAAACTGTAAGATATTTTTATGATAGGTAAGCAAAAGCGAACAAATCAATCTAGTATGTTTAATGGGCTGGCTGAACAATTAGACCAGAAACATCCCCTTTATCTTCTTTCGCACAAAATAAATTGGCAGGTATTTGACGATAGTTTTGCGGTGCATTATAGTGATAAAATGGGAGCGCCATCAAAGCCAATTAGGTTGATGGTTTCGCTATTGATGTTAAAGCATATTCGTAATTTAAGTGATGAGAATTTAGTGGAGCAATGGTCAGAGAATGTGTATTATCAGTACTTTGGTGGCGAGCAAATTTATCGCCCATCTGTGCCTTGTAGTTCAACAGAGCTTGTGGGGTTTAGAAAGCGTATTGGTGTAGCTGGTATGGAACTTATTCTCAAAGAAAGTATTGCTGTAAATAGAGATGATAATGATGAGTATTTTGGAGAAACTATTAGCATAGATACAACTGTACAAGAAAAAAATATTACTTATCCCAGGGATGATAAACTATACAAAAAAATAATTTCGAAGTGTGTTTCTATTGCACAAAAAGAGGGAGTGGTACTCACTCAAACTTATGGTAAGGAGCTTAAGAAATTAAGTTTTCAACAAAGATTTAAAAGACGAAAAAATGGTTATAAAATAGCTAGGAAAGCAAACAAAAGAGTGAAAACAATAGCAGGTAGAATTTTAAGAGACTTAGAACGCAAGCTAAGTCCACAGGCTATTATAGCCCACAATACAAGTCTTATACTATTCGCAAAAGTACTAGCACAAAAAAGAGGTGACAAAGCAAAAACATACAGCTTGCACGAACCAGATGTAAAATGTTACGCCAAAGGAAAAGAGCATAAGAAATTTGAATTCGGCAGTAAAGTATCTATTGCTGTTTGCCAAGCAACAGGCATAATCATCGGCGCATTAAATTTTACAGAAACACTGCACGACTCTAAAACAATACCAGCGGTTTTAGACCAAGTAACAGAGCTGATAGATGAAGCACCCAAAGAAGCATTTGCAGACAGAGGATATGTAGGCAAAACCACGTACGGAGACACAAAAATTTATACCCCAAAACCAAACCCCAAAATAACAGCAGAGCAAAGAAAAAAACATAGCAAACGGGCTGCTGTAGAACCGATAATAGGCCATCTAAAAAGAGATTACAGACTAGGCATAAATTTTCTGAAAGGAATAATAGGAGATGAAATAAATGTTTTACTAGCTGCGGCAGCAATGAACTTTAAACGAGTCATCAACCTCTGGAAGAAGGAGGCAAATAAATATTGGAAACTCATCTACAATTTTATTGTAAGTGTTTACTGGAATTTTTGTGTCCAAAAATTAAAAAGTACTTTTTGAGGATTGACTAATTAATAAATTATGTTCTGCTAATAGGCTGAAAAGCTTGTCCCTACCGATTTT
>CBDUEE010000392.1:0-1737 GCA_965366105.1 uncultured Flavobacterium sp.
TTCACCACAGAAAAGACAACTTCTGAAAGTCCACTAAAAATTAGCGATAAACTAAAAAGGAGAGACAAAGTGAGAAGTGATCCTAATGGCGATGTAAATGCGATAACACTCACGACAATAAAAAGAATTCCAACTATTAGTGGAATATACCAATGCTTAATAGAATTTTTGATTGAATTGATAAAAAGTGAATCCATGGTTTTTTAATGTTTTTTTAATTTTAGATTTTTAAATTCTATTAGTTGTAATAATTTCTCCGTTGTGAACGGTTCCTTATTCTAAAGAAAGCACAAACATACGATTGGTTCGTATCAAAACGAACCTTTTAAGTAGTAATGTTGTGTTAAAGTAATTTTGATCAAATATCTCGGTTTTGCAATTTTCATCAAAATTTGTTTAAGAAGAGTAGATTTTTATTTTAAAATTGTACAGCCTCGATTTTTTAATCTTTGGATTCCATTTCAGAGATTATCTTTGTCGTATTTTAGTATTGATAAATCCAAAAGACTATGATGCGATTTTTACTTCTACCAATTATATTACTTGCTGCTACTGTCGGTTTTGCTCAAACTGAAATTGTCGTGGTTGATAATTCCAAAAATATATTTAAATTCATAGAGTTGAAGACGCACTTCGGAGCTTTCCTAAAATCTGACGGGACTTTATCTCAAAATGGATTGCTTGATAATGGATACAGCGGTGTGACTTTAAAATTGGGTTGGCAGCCCACCAATCCCGAAGGTTGGCAAAGTAGGTATAGCTATCCTTCATATGGAGTTGGATTTTATTCTGGATTTTTGAGTGATGCAAAGGTTTTTGGAAATCCGAATGCTGTTTATGGTTTTATAAGATTCCCGTTTTCTGATCCTAACAGAAGAACTTCTTTTTCTATAGAGCCTTCGCTAGGACTTACCTATAATTTAAAACCTTATAATTCTGATCAAAATCCGCTTAATGATGCGATTGGAGCTAGAATGGCAGTTTACTTTAATTTAAATTTTGGCTTCACCTATAAATGGACTCGGGAATTGGATTTATTATATGGTCTTGATTTCAGTCATTTTAGCAATGGTGCGACATACAAGCCAAATAGCGGTCTAAATCTTTATGGTTTTAATATGGGACTACGCTATAATTATAACAGAACTCAGCTGCTAGAAAATAACGATCCCTACAATAATGATGTGCTTCCTGCGAGATTTAGGCGACCACTAAAAACTCCCATGGATACAACAAAAGGAAATAGCATGGCAGTTTATGTTGCTGGAGGAATTGCGCAAAGCGATGAATTGCTAGGAAGAGATATTGTCTTAGGAACATTTACAGCATTGGCAGAATATGAGCATCAATTTAATGAAAGACATAGTATCGCGGCAGGACTTGAGGTATTTTATGACAATCGTTTACAAGATCTGACCGCAGAAAATAGATGGTCACCGGCACTTCACGCTGGATATGCTTTTAGTTTTGAAAGATTTGACATCAAAATGCAGTTTGGAACATATATCGGAGATGACAAAGGCAAAGGCGCATTTTTTATGCGACCGGCTTTAAGATACCATCTAACAAAAACGGTTTTTGCCCAAGTTGGTTTGAAGACTTTGGATGGCGGTGCCGCCGATTATATAGAATATGGACTTGGATTTAAGCCTTTTGCGTGGTAGCGGATGAGGTTTTTAGGATGGATACCAATTTTTGAATTGAAACAAGAGGAAATTGAGAGCGGCAGGATTACTG
>CBDUEE010000393.1:0-1724 GCA_965366105.1 uncultured Flavobacterium sp.
CAAGAAATAGTAGATAAATACCTAGAAGTTTCTACAATTGAAGGTATTGTTTCCCTTTAAACAAAAAAGATAATTTTAGATATACGCTCGATTGATCACCAATCATTAGGGAAATATTGAAAAATTATAAAATATAAATTCGAATATGAATTCAAAATATATTAAAGAAAACTCAAACGATGTCGTTCATCATTTGGAATACAATGCAGAGCGATCGCATTTAATCATTCCTGAGTACGGTCGTCATTTACAGAAATTAATTGATCAAGCAACTCAAATTGAAGATGATGTAGAACGCAATAAAGCTGCAAAATACATTATTCAAGTAATGGGAAGTTTAAATCCTCATTTACGTGATGTGCTGGATTTTCAGCATAAACTGTGGGATCAGCTTTTTATAATGTCCGATTTTAAATTGGTTGCTGATTCTCCATACCCAATTCCGTCTCGAGAAGTGATGCAATTAAAACCAGATGTTCTAAAATACCCACAGAATTTTCCAAAATACAGGTATTATGGCAACAACATAAAGTATATGATTGATGTGGCTAATAAATGGGAAGATGGAGAGATGAAAAGTGCTTTGGTAAAAGTAATTGCCAATCACATGAAAAAATCTTATCTGAGTTGGAACAAAGATACTGTTAAGGATGATGTTATTTTTGAACATTTATATGAATTATCAGACGGAAAATTGAATTTAATTCAAAGTGAACAGGAATTATTAAATACTACTGATTTATTGAGAACCAATAAACGGGTTTCTAATAAAATCCTACCAATAGGGCAACCAAAAATTCTTAGTAATAAGAATCCAAAAATTGGTAAGCCAAATCCAGTTCATAAAAACCAAAACAGAAAACCTTTGTAAAATAGTTATTTTTGTGAGTTATAGATTTTTTCATTAGACACCTATAACTCATCATTTTTGACTCATAAAACTAAAAAAATAAAATGGGAATTTTTAAAATAGAAGGCGGTATTAGTCTAAAAGGAGAAATCACACCACAAGGAGCAAAAAATGAAGCGTTACAGATTTTATGCGCTGTTCTTTTAACTCCCGAAAAAGTTATAATCAATAATATTCCTGATATTATCGATATCAATAAATTAATTACTCTATTAGGAAATTTAGGTGTAAAAGTTCAAAAAAACGGACATGGATCATATACTTTTCAAGCTGATGAAGTAAATATGGAGTATCTGGAAACAGAAGCATTCAAGAAAGAAGGCGGTTCATTAAGAGGTTCAATTATGATTGTAGGACCACTTTTAGCACGTTTTGGAAAAGGATATATTCCAAAACCAGGAGGTGATAAAATAGGGCGTAGAAGATTAGATACCCATTTTGAAGGTTTCATTAATCTTGGTGCTAAATTCCGTTACAACAGAGAAGATCATTTTTATGGTGTAGAAGCACCTGAAGGATTGACTGGTGCTACCATGCTATTGGATGAAGCATCTGTAACAGGTACGGCTAATATTGTTATGGCTGCTGTTTTGGCCAAAGGAATAACAACCGTATATAATGCTGCTTGCGAACCCTATTTGCAACAATTGTGTAAGATGTTGAATTCTATGGGAGCTAAAATCTCTGGTGTAGGATCTAATTTATTGACAATTGAAGGAGTAAAAAGTTTAGGCGGTTGCGAACACCGAATTCTTCCTGATATGATCGAAATAGGAAGCTGGATTGGTCTTGCTGCTATGACAAAATCTGAAAT
>CBDUEE010000394.1:0-1721 GCA_965366105.1 uncultured Flavobacterium sp.
GATTAATTTAGATATAAAAAACACTTTTCTATTCAAAATAACTAATAAAATTACGACATCAATAAGTTTGTATGAAAAAAGGTGAAAGATTGATGATGTGTTTTAAAAAATAATTTGACCACGCATTAATTTAATGATTATGCTATCAAACATTTATTAAATCTTATATTTGCAAACTTTAAAAAGTAATTATTAAAAACGTATGGCGGGCAACTGCTATTTGTAAACTAAAATAGTATGAAAGCAGGAATTGTAGGGTTACCAAATGTTGGAAAATCAACATTGTTTAATTGTTTGTCAAATGCAAAGGCACAAAGTGCCAATTTTCCTTTTTGTACTATCGAACCAAATATAGGAGTTGTTAATGTACCAGATTCTAGAATGGAAAAACTAGAAGAATTGGTTAAGCCAGAACGTGTACAAATGGCAACTGTTGATATCGTTGATATTGCAGGATTGGTAAAAGGAGCTAGTAAAGGCGAAGGTTTAGGAAATCAATTTCTTGGAAACATTAGAGAGTGTAACGCTATTATTCACGTTTTACGTTGTTTTGATAACGATAACATTGTTCACGTTGATGGAAATGTAAACCCAATTCGCGACAAAGAAACGATTGATATCGAATTGCAACTTAAAGACTTAGAAACAGTTGAAAAACGTTTAGAAAAAGTAAATCGCGCTGCTAAAACAGGAAACAAAGAAGCACAAACTGAAAAAGCGCTTTTAGATCGCATTAGAGAAACATTGTTACAAGCAAAATCTGCTCGTACCATTACACCTCAAGGTAATGATGAAGAGATTTTGATGGAATCTTTTCAATTAATTACTGCTAAACCAGTATTGTACGTTTGTAATGTAGATGAGAATTCAGCAGTAGACGGAAATAAATATGTAGATCAAGTTCGTGAATTAGTTAAAGATGAAGACGCTGAAGTTATTATCCTTTCTGTAGGTGCCGAAGCGGATATTACAGAGTTAGAAAGCTATGAAGAACGTCAAGTTTTTCTAGAAGACATGGGATTAAAAGAGCCAGGAGCTTCCGTTTTAATTCGTGCAGCTTACAAATTATTAAAACAACAAACTTATTTTACCGCAGGTGTAAAAGAAGTTCGCGCTTGGACTATCAATATTGGTTCAACTGCGCCACAAGCAGCAGGTGTAATTCATACTGATTTTGAAAAAGGTTTTATTCGTGCAGAAGTTATCGCTTACGAAGATTTCGTTCATTACGGTTCAGAAGCTAAATGTAAAGAAGCAGGAAAATTCAAAGTAGAAGGAAAAGAATATATCGTAAAAGATGGTGATGTAATGCATTTCCGTTTTAACGTGTAATAAGATATTTTACAAAGAAAAATAGAAACTGCTAAAGAAATTTAGCGGTTTTTTTTGTACCTATTTCCAGCTTTCCGTTTCAAGATTTTCCTAGAACGCTTTTTTTTCTAAGACCACAAAGGAGCTTCTTCCAGTCGCTCTTTCTGGTCAAGAAAAAAAGGAAGCGTTCTAGAAAAATGCTTTCCACTACAATCTGGGGTAAAAAGGGATTGCTACAATTTATTTTTTAGTACATTTAAGAAAAATAAATTTTTATGAAAATTATAGCTTTTGGCGCAAGTTCAAGTAATGACTCTATTAATAAAAAATTAGCCACTTACGCAGCTTCCTTATTCAAAAATGCGGAAGTAGAAATACTTGATTTAAACGATTTCCAGATTCCGCTATTT
>CBDUEE010000395.1:0-1701 GCA_965366105.1 uncultured Flavobacterium sp.
ACCTAGAAGCAATCTTCGGTAAAAGAAGTTGGGATAAAAATCTTGAAGAAGTAGTTTCTTAAAAAGAACTCGAAATATTTATATTATTTATAAAATCTTAATTCAAAAGCTACTTTTGAATTAAGATTTTTTTATCTTTGGCCGTTTTCAAATAGTAAATTAAAGCAGTTTATAGAGATATGAGTCTTTTTAGTAAATTTTTTGGTTCTAATAATCCTACTTCTGAAGAAGATAAAGAAAGTGAATTCAGTAATTCTTATACTGAAAATACGGCCTCTATAGATGAGACATTTATCTTTAATTTTAAAAAAAATGGTGGTAAATTTTTATACTGTGAAAATACTGATGAAGTAAGAGAACAATTTGAAAATATTTTAGAAGAAAATGACTGGTTTGAAAGTCAAGTTTTATGTTATGATCCTGCTCTTTTTAGCATGCTTGATGATAACAAATTAAGTTATAACGAATCATCAAACCCAAAATTTATTCTTGCAAGCTGTGAAAATTTAATCGCAGATGAAGGTTCTATATTATTTTCATCAAAACAGATTAAACAAAACAAACCAAACGAATTGCCCGTTAACATAATTATTCTAGCTAAAACAAGTCAGATTATTGCTGCCAAAACTGATGGATTAAGTGCTATTAAAAAAAAATACGAAAGAGATTACCCTACCAACATTACCACAATTAAATATTTTGAAAAAGTCAAAGAAGAAGACTTCACACAATATGGTAGTTCAGCCAAGAATCTTTATTTATTGCTTTTAGAAGATCTTTAAGATGAATGAAACTCTAAAACGAGGTATATCAGGAGCTGTATATATCATATTATTATTGGTTTCTATTTTATATTCAACTGAAACTTTTTTTATTTTATTTGGAATCTTTCTAATAATTTCAATCTATGAATTTTGCAATCTAATTCAAGTTCGTAAAGTCTATCCAATTATTTTTGGAACTACTTTATACATAGCTATAACTTTAGTAAGCCATTATAATAAGAGAACTACCGAAACGATAAATCAAATATTTAATACTGATTTTGAGATTGTAATTAATATCCAACAATTAGATATTGTTTTATTAGTTATTTCATTAGTTGTCTCCGTAAAATGTATTCTTTTCTTATTTTATGATAACATTCAAAAAATAAGTAACTCCTCTAAATATCTCTACTTATTAGGTTATATCATATTGCCATTTGTATTTATTACCAAAATTTCTTTTGGAGTAAAAGATTACAATCCTAAAATTATTATCGGATTATTTATCCTAATCTGGACAAACGATACTTTTGCCTATATAGTAGGTAAATCGATTGGTCGAACTAAATTATTTGAAAAAATATCACCCAAAAAAACAATAGAAGGATTTCTTGGCGGAATTGTTTTTGCCGTTTTAGCAGGTTATTTAATATCAAAATATTATATTGAAGCTAGCCCTGAACACAGTGATAGATCCATCTTAATTTGGACTTCCATTGCTGTTATTGTGGGAATCGCTGGAACTATAGGAGACTTAATCGAATCTAAATTTAAGCGTATTGCTGGTGTAAAAGATAGCGGAAGCATAATGCCTGGACACGGAGGCATCCTAGATCGTTTAGATAGTGTTATATTTGTAGCACCAATTATTTTTTTATTTTATCAAATCTTAAACTATGTTTCATAAAGAAGGAACCCAATCTATTTTATTAGG
>CBDUEE010000396.1:0-1689 GCA_965366105.1 uncultured Flavobacterium sp.
AAAATACAAATACAATGCTTTAAATTATCCTGTAGCATGTTCCATTATAGAAGAAAATGGCATAGTGAAAACGGAGGTTAATTATTTATACGAATAATTGAAAATGAACGTATAATTCTATTTTGCTCTACACGTTTTAAGTACACTGATCTTCTCCTTATTTTTATAACGATTCAATTTGTTAGTTTAAGTAAGTATGCAAATTGTATGAGTTTATGGATGATTATAAAATGAGTATTATCAACATTAGTAAAAGCTTGTGATTTTTTTATAAAGCTATAACGACATAAGTCCCTTACAAATCATTAAATTTGTAACTTATTCAAAGACATGTTAGAAAAAGAAGTAATAAATTTCGAAAAAACGGCTATAGTTGGTATTGTAACTCAAAATCAAAGTGAAGAGAAACTAAACGAGTATCTCGACGAATTGGAGTTTTTGACCTTTACCGCTGGCGGTCAAGTGGTGAAACGTTTTTCACAAAAAATGGAACGCCCAAATCCCAAGACTTTTGTGGGTACAGGAAAAATTGAAGAGATTCATCAATTTGTAAAAGAGAATGATATTTCAACTTTGGTTTTTGATGATGAATTATCTCCTTCCCAACAAAAAAATATTTCTAAAATAATTGAGGAATGTAAAATCCTTGATAGAACGCACCTTATTCTTGATATTTTTGCACAGCGTGCAGAGACTTCGTATGCAAGAACGCAAGTAGAACTAGCACAATGTCAATATTTATTACCAAGACTTTCCGGAATGTGGACGCACCTTGAGCGCCAAAAAGGGGGAATCGGAATGCGTGGGCCTGGAGAAACGGAGATTGAAACCGACAGACGTATTGTGCGTGACCGTATTGCCTTATTGAAAGAAAAAATTAAAACAATTGACAAGCAACAAGGTGTGCAACGCGGTAATCGTGGTGCGATGGTTCGTGTAGCTTTAGTTGGCTATACCAATGTTGGAAAATCGACATTGATGAATGCAGTAGGTAAAAGTGACGTTTTTGTAGAGAATAAACTTTTTGCTACTTTGGATACAACGGTTCGAAAAGTAGTTATTAAAAACCTACCTTTTTTACTCTCTGATACTGTAGGGTTTATCAGGAAATTACCAACACAACTAGTAGATTCTTTCAAAAGTACATTAGATGAGGTTCGTGAAGCTGACTTGTTATTACACGTTGTCGATATTTCGCATCCTGAGTTTGAAGATCATATTGCATCGGTAAACCAGACGTTATTAGATATTAAAGCAAATGATAAACCTGTTATTATGGTTTTCAATAAGATTGATGCTTATAAACATTTGACTATCGACGAAGATGATTTAATGACAGAGAAGACTACCAGACATTACACATTGGAAGAATGGAAGTCAACTTGGATGAGCAGAGTAGGCGAGCAGAATGCATTATTTATTTCGGCTACCCAAAAAGAAAATTTTGAGGAATTCAGAGAACGTGTTTACGAATCCGTAAGGCAAATTCACATTACTCGTTTCCCGTACAATAAATTTTTATATCCAGACTATAAAGATGCTGTAGAGAAAGAAGAGAAAGAAGTTAGTGAGGACGAATAGTTCAGGCTTATTTTATAAATTACTAAATCCCTTTTGAATTTCAAGAGGGATTTTTTTTGGACTTGCAGTACTTTAAATGATTTACAGATTAGCCTTTTCGCAATTCTT
>CBDUEE010000397.1:0-1683 GCA_965366105.1 uncultured Flavobacterium sp.
TTTGGGCAATAGGAACTGGAGAAACCGCTTCGCCAGAACAAGCTCAAGAAATGCACGAATTTATTAGACAAACGGTTCGCAGCGCTTTTGGAAATGATATTGCTGAAAATGTATCAATCCTTTATGGCGGAAGCGTAAAGCCAGATAATGCAAAAGAAATTTTCTCAAAACCAGATGTTGATGGAGGTCTTATTGGTGGAGCAGCTTTAAAAGCAGATGATTTTGTGGCTATCGTAAACGCGTTATAAACTCTTAAAATAAAATTTAGAAAGAGGTTTGAAGTTATTCAAACCTCTTTTTTTTTGTTTTCACTATCCAATAGAAATAGATAATGCTACCTTTGCAAAAAAAAGAAGCATGTCAAACATTTATATTGGATATCATTTTACTATTGAGCCTAAAGAATTGGGTTCAGAAATATTAATAGCTGAGTTGGGAGAAAAAGCATTTGAGAGCTTTACAGAGACAGAAAAAGGAATTTCAGCATTTGTACAAAAAGATTTATGGGATGAAACAATTCTTGATGACATTCGCATTTTACAATCGGAAGAATTTACTATTGATTATACTTTTGAAGAAATCGAGCAAGTAAATTGGAATGAAGAATGGGAAAAGAATTTTGAAGCAATAGACGTAGATGGAAACTGCCATGTTCGCGCTCCTTTTCATCCAAAAACGGATGCCGAATTTGATATTGTGATCGAGCCAAAAATGAGTTTTGGAACAGGACATCATGAGACCACACACATGATGATTCAGCATTTATTAGAAATGGATGTTGCGGGAATGAAAACACTAGATATGGGTTGTGGGACAGCAATTTTAGCCATATTGGCAGAGATGAAAGGAGCTCAACCAATTGATGCCATTGATATTGATAACTGGTGCTACTTGAACTCTATTGAAAATGCAGAACGTAATACCTGCAAGCACATTACGGTATATGAAGGCGAAGCAACATTGCTAAAAGGTAAAAAATACGATTTGATAATTGCTAATATCAACCGAAATATTTTGTTGAACGATATGCAAAGTTATGTTGATTGTTTAAATCCGGGTGGAACTTTGCTTTTAAGCGGTTTCTATAATGAAGACATTCCATTTATAAATTCTTCGTGCACAGAGAAAGGATTAACTTATGTTAAAAAACTGGAAAGAAACAATTGGGTATCTTTAAAATATGTAAATTAGTATTGTTATTTTTTTATTAATTACGAAAGTACAAAAAACTGAAAAATGAGTACTAAAGAAAAAGTAAGAGAAAGAGTAAGTGTCAAAGAAGCAATTCAATTAGACAATGAAATTGTAGTTTACAACGATGATGTAAATACTTTTGACCATGTTATTGAAACTTTGATGCGGGTTTGTGAGCACGCTCCTGAGCAAGCAGAACAATGTTCGCTAATTATTCACTACAACGGAAAGTGTACTGTAAAAACAGGTTCCTATGAAAAATTAAAACCACAATGCACTCAATTATTAGAAGCAGGATTAAATGCCGAAATAATTTAGTAAAAGTAATTTCTATTTTAGAAATAATTTACTGTAAATAATTCAAAAACACTCTCTTTTATCCTATATTTGAATAAAAGAAAGTGTTTTTTTTATGGAAGAATATGGTAAAATTCTAGTTTTTGTAATGCCCATTTTTTTAATTTTAATTATCATTGAAAAAATTTACGG
>CBDUEE010000398.1:0-1667 GCA_965366105.1 uncultured Flavobacterium sp.
TTTCTTAACTCAAGCTTTTACACAAAATTTTTACGATTATTTATCAAGTTTAGTATGTCTTGTCCTAGCCTACGTTGACCTTTTTTTGTTTAAAATTCGGCTTAAAACTATAAAATTGGCTTGCCAATTTTGGGTTAGGTTTTTTTAGTTTTCTCTTCAAAAAAATGAAGAATAAAAGAAGTGGCATTTTTAAAATGCCATCTTCATTTTCTTTGACTATGATTTTGGCACTATTCGATTTGCTCCTCAGCATTGCTCGTTTCCATCCTCACATAGTCTTACAATAGTAGTAAATTGGTTTTTAAACGGCAACTTTTTTTGTTTTTTTATAAGATTTATTTTCTTGTTTATTGTATTGTAAATGAACGGATTGTGGTGTTTTTAAATCAAGGCTCCAATGCGTTCTTTCATTGTTGTAAATTTCAATGGCTTCTTTGGTCATTGCTTTTGCTATTTGAACTGATTTTAAGGTTCTTTTTAATCCAAATTCATATTTTAAAATTCCGTTTATTCGCTCTGCAATTGCATTTTCATAAGGGTCATATTTTTGAGTTGTACTCAATATAAAACCTTTTGCTTCAGCAAATTCGCTATGATCTGGACAACAATATTGTATGCCTCTGTCGCTATGATGAATGATGTTTTTATGATTAAAAAAACAATTTTGATGAGCCATTTTAAGTGCGTTTTTTACCATTTCTACACGCATATTGTCTTCTAGTGACCAACCCATTATTTTTCTAGAATAAGCATCTGTAACCAAGGCTAAATAGGCGTGTCCTGCATCAGTTTTTATATAGGTTATATCGGCAACAAAAACTTGTTCAGCGTGTGTTATTGCTAGATTGTATAATAGGTTAGGGGATTTGTAAAAGAAGTGTTTAGAGTCAGTTGTGATATGAAAACGTTTGGTTCTTTTTATGAATAATCCTCTACTTCTAAGCAAATCAAATAGCGCATCTCTACCCATTTTAATATTGTTTTGAACAAATCTTTCTTTTAAATGATCTAAGAGTTTTCTGGTTCCTGTTCCAGGCATTCTTTCACGTATTTCTAATACTAAATCAATTACTGTATTATTGCGAATTTGTTTAATTTTATCGGAAGCAATTCTTTGATAATACCCTTGTTTGCTTAGCCCGAGTGATTCGTAAATCCATTTTATTTTAAAAGCTTTTTCTTCTTTTTCTGAATTTCGTTTGCTAACCACTCGGGCAAGTACTTTTTTGAAAGTTCTTCTCCTGTAACAGTTTCAAATTCAATGATTAACTCTTGTTGAAAGGCTTTAACTCCTTCTAAATCTTCTATTTTGCTTTTTAGTTTACGAATTTCATCGTCTTTACTAATGCCTTTGTTGGTTTGCTCGTAATTGGTTAGTTTTTTCATCCAGTATTCGATTGTGCTTTTTGAAATATCGTATTTTTTTGAAGCGTAATTTAAAGAAATTTGTCCATTGTTGATTTGTTGAATTACAAAAAGTTTGTATTCAAAACTTACTTGTTTGCCGTTTCTTTTTCGGACGGGCTGATTTTCGGGTGTTTCCATGGGTTACTAAAGGTGTTTAAATTTTAGTCAACCTATTTTAGGACTCGACACCAACACAGCTGTCTGCTAACGTCTTGGCGCTTGGCGTGGTTGGGGACTTTTGAAACCGAGTATTTTCGGCT
>CBDUEE010000399.1:0-1658 GCA_965366105.1 uncultured Flavobacterium sp.
AGGCGAAGAATCTATTTTTTGTGCTTGCAAAAGAGCGACCATAGTCCCGATAGCTCCTATGTTTGCAAAGGTTTAAATCACAAGAGTAAAATCAATAAATTTGTGATTATAAAGTAAGAAGAATGAGAGTACGCCGATGGCTAAATAACTCGAGAAGTATATTGACCGATAGAAAACACCTCATTCTTTTTTATCTTTTAGAGTCTGAACAGAATGTAAGGAATTATACAAGTTGTAATATCCAGAATATCCAATTAGGAGAAAAGACCTAGAAAGATTTTTACTTTGTAATTAACCTTAAAAAGCAAGAATGGGAGTATTAAAACAAGTATTAGGCGTCGATGTAGCTCAAAAAGAATTAGTGGTTACACTAGGTAGAATGGTTGATGATTTATCAATTGAATTGTACGCTCATAAAGTTTTTAAAAATAATGAAAAAGGTTTTATATCATTATTTGATTGGGTTAACAAATTAACCGATACTGAAAAGAAGGTTAGATTCGTTATGGAAGCAACTGGTGTTTATCATCAGAAATTTGCTTATTTTTTAGACGAAAGAGAGCTCGAAGTTTGCGTTGTTTTACCTAATAAAATAAGTAATTATATGCGGACTTTAGACAATAAAACTATTACGGATAAAACTTGTTCTGAAGCAATTGCACAATTTGGACTAGAAAGAAAGTTAGATTTGTGGCATCGTCCAAAGTCTATTTACAAAAATTTGCAACAACTAACACGTGAAAGAGATCAAATAGTATTTGAAAGAGCAATGGTGAAAAATCATCTTCACGCAGAAAAATCAGAAGCTGAACCTAATGAGAGTAGCTTGTTACGAATTAAAATGCGAATTAAGTTCTTGACTGGGCAAGAAAAAGAAATAAAAAAAGAGATTGGAACCTGGATTAGTAAGGATGCTAATTTAAAACAAGAAATCGAAAACATTTGCACAATACCGGGAATTGGTCAACTGACTGCCGTTATTATTTTGGCAGAAACCAATGGCTTTGAACTGATCCGAAATAAAAGACAATTGACAAGTTATGCAGGATTAGATGTTAAAGAAAAACAGTCTGGAACATCAATAAAAGGAAAGCCACGGATATCAAAAAGTGGAAATAGACATTTGCGTAAAGCAATGCATTTGCCAGGATTAACTGCCGTGAGATGGGATGAAAATTTTAGAAATTTATATGCGAGAATAGTCTCAAAAAACGGAATTAAAATTAATGGACTTGTAGCAGTTCAGCGAAAACTTTTGGAAATGACCTACACCGTATTTAAGAATAAATGTCCTTATGAGAAGCAATACGAAGCCAAGAGAATTGATCAAAAAAATAGCGTGCCAGCACAAATGGCATAACACGCTATACAAGCTGGTTCTTGACCGCTTTAGGAGCGTAAAATTAAAAAATAAATAAATTAAATGCAATCAACCCAAAATAATAGACATTAGATTATAACAGCAAAAATGAAAATCTAAAAAATTACTAGAAAACATTTTCCCAAAAAAATAGATATTTTATTAGCAAATCAACACAGAATCTATCGGGACCACGGTCACTCTTTTATGTCAGGAAAAAATAGTCCCGCTGCCTGCGGGATTTGCTTCGCCAGTTCGCCTCGCTCGGGTTCGCTGCTATCACGGCTATTGCTTTACG
>CBDUEE010000400.1:0-1645 GCA_965366105.1 uncultured Flavobacterium sp.
TCAATTTTTACTTTATGCTTTTGTTGAAGTTCAAAGTAAGGTGAATTTTCTACCTTAGGCTCAGGTTGTGACACCAAAATTGTTTTCACTTTCATATTTTCACTTTTTCTAAGCATTCCCTTTAGTAAACCAATAATACATAAAATAATAGGGTGCTATTTCGAGAGCGCAAAGATATAAAATAAAATAAAACAACTTACCGAATATTACATTTTGATAATTTTTAATCGATATCAAATAGGTTAATGTATTTGTTATCAGTATCATGGCGATAATAATCAATGGTATATTTTTTGAAAAGGAGTCGTAATAAAATAAAATTATATTAAAAGGCAGTATGAATAGACCAATATAGGTTCTGTAAGTGACTTTTTGAAGATTAAATTGCTCCATAAATTCCTCAATATTGAAGGAGGTGGCGATAATTTTTTCGATCAAATATTTTGATATAATAAAGAAAATTAAGAATGTAAATATCTGGATATAAAGTAGCCAATCAGTCTTTGAGGCGTAACCAAAATAACTTAAGGTTATTTGAATAAAGAACGCAAGCGAAATCACTTGAACAAAAAATAAAGCGAGTGTAAAGCCACTTTTTAAATTGGTACTGTCTTTATAAACTTTTATGTATTTGTTAGAATAGATCAAGTTAGCAAAATCACCAAATCGATTTTCAAAAACTGATTTAGTAATTGCAATAATAGCAAATGAAAGAACAAAAAGTAGGGTGGCCCAGTCTTTGTTCTCTGTTATTCTTGGATGAAGTATTGTTTCGATCATGACTTTGCAAAATTACTAATTTTTATATCATTCTTTTTATTATAATTTTATTAAGGTTGTAATGGCATAAAAAGTTTACTTTTGCGTTGAAATTAGTCGAAATATGAATGATTGTATTGTTATAATTCCTACCTATAACGAAATTGAAAATATAGAAAGCATTATTCGATCGGTGCTTTCGCAACATAAATCTTTCCATGTTCTAGTTATTGACGATAATTCGCCAGATCATACTGCTGATAAGGTTGTTTTACTTCAATCGGAATTTGATGGTAGGTTATTTTTGGAAAAAAGAGAAAAAAAATCAGGTTTAGGAACGGCTTATGTTCATGGATTTAGATGGGCATTAGAACGTAAGTATGAATATATTTTCGAAATGGATGCTGATTTTTCACATAATCCTAATGATTTAGAAAAATTATATACCGCTTGTCATTTAGGTCATGCCGATTTATCAATTGGATCCAGATATGTCACTGGGGTAAATGTAGTAAACTGGCCATTAAGTCGCGTTTTAATGTCTTATTTTGCTTCGGTTTATGTGCGAATGATTACTGGTATGAAAATTCATGACGCGACTGCAGGTTTTGTTTGTTATAAAAGAAAAGTTTTAGAAGAAATTAATTTGGATAAAATTAAATTTGTTGGTTATGCTTTTCAAATCGAAATGAAATATAGAACGTATTGTAAAAATTTTCAAATTGTTGAGGTTCCAATTATTTTTACAGATAGAACAAAAGGGCAGTCCAAAATGAGTAATTCAATTATTGTTGAAGCTGTTTTTGGCGTTATTGCGCTAAGATTAAAAAAATTAGTTAACACATTATAAGAAAAAGAAACGATGAACAGGGTTTTAATTAAGAAT
>CBDUEE010000401.1:0-1634 GCA_965366105.1 uncultured Flavobacterium sp.
GTGCTATTTGGAGTAATACCAATTAGTTCTTTTACTAAAACTCCATTTTTAGTAATTTTAAAATCAAGATTAACTTTTGTTTTCAAAACCGCTACAACTTGATTTAAATCTTGGTTATTTATTGTAATAGAAATTTTTTTTTGAAGAAAATTTTGATCTGACCTATAAATAAACTTACTGTTTATTTGCCTTTCTATGAAAGTAAAGATATCCTTTATGGAAACGTCTATCAGGTTTAAATTGATTTTCTCTTTTTTTGCAACATTTATTTCAACAGTACTTGTTGGTGAAATATTCGAATAAGATATCCCATTACCAAACAGAAGTATTAAGGATAAGGTTAACATCATTTTTTGTTTCATTTTATATGTGATTATTTATTATTATTTTAACAAACTAAAACTGCTCATTTAAAAGCTGGTTTTTTTACTAATTATTAGATGGACTTAAGTAATCCTCTTTTTTTATATGATTCCAAAGTTCTACTAATAAATTTGAGTGCAATAGCTATATGATTTTCCACCGTTTTAGGAGTAACGTTCAAAATTTCTGCAATTTCTTTGTATTTTAATCCGTCAATTCTACTAAGTTCAAAAGCTTGACGTGATTTTTTAGGAATAATATCTAATATTTCACGTATCAAATTGGTATTCATTTTCTTTTGTTCACTTTCAATAATCTCCTGCTCCCTACTTGGCGAATACATATAATTTATAGTTTTAGTTTCATCAATTTGTTGGCAAAACTGCTGAGATTTCCGCGCTGTTTTTAGACTGTTTTTCACTATTACATAGATATAAGATTTAGGGTTTTTAATTTTATCAAGAATATTTCTATTGGTCCACAACTGAATAAAAATATCAGCCACCATTTCTTCAACAAGGCAAGAGTTTGATTCATAACTCATTCCAAAACGACACAAAGGCACATAATACCTATTAAAGAATAATTCCATCGCTTCGTACTGACCATTTTGAATTTGCTGAAATAAATAACCATCTGAAAAGCAATCAGTATTGGCCATTTTTATTTGGTTAACGCTCATGGTATTTTGCTATTTCGAAATTGTTTTGAATAGTTTTGGTTATACACACATTTAAAATAAATTCTAGAGCAGTTATAAATTCATCAATTGTATGGTTTTTAAAAGCACCTTTTATATGCTGATTTGCAATCGCAGAATCTTTAATGATAAAATTTACTCCATAGAATTGATTAATTTTTGGAAGTGCCGCTACAATATTCTCATCATCTAAAATGAGTATATTGTCTTTCCATGCAGCAACCTTATTAATATCAAAATTTCTTTTGATCACTAATTTGGTTTTAGAATTCCATACTAATTCTTCATTTGGTATTAGGTTAATTTCATCCTTACTTTCTTTAAGCAATACATTTACCTTTCCTTTCGCTAAAGAAACAGTCTGATTGATACTAGTGCTACTGACATTAAACTCCGTTCCTAAAACTTTCACATTAAAATCATTGGTATGAACAATAAAAGGGGAATCAATATTCTTTGTCACTTTAAAAAAAGCTTCACCTTTCAACCAAACATATCTTCGTTTTGCAAAATCACTGGAATATGTAACTTCACCACCCGAATTTAAAATAACAGTGCTGCTATCTGGTAG
>CBDUEE010000402.1:0-1627 GCA_965366105.1 uncultured Flavobacterium sp.
TAAATTTCGATTATTAATTATGCGGTTAATTTTTTCATTAAAATTAGATGTTTATCAGCGTTCCATTTCTCCATAGGAGTTATTCTTCCTAAAAGTCCATGAAGCCTTTCATTATTGTAAAATGGTACAAATCGCTTTAATATTTGCTCGATTTCTCCAAACGTGCGATAGTCGAACCTGGCAAATACTTCTTTCTTTAGAATCCCATGATAAGCTTCTATATGAGCGTTTTCTTCTGGTGTAGCAACGTGGGTGAATTCCTGCTGGACACCTATCAAACCTAAATACTCGCGCACACTTTTAGCTATAAACTGACTTCCATTATCGCTTCTAATAACGACACTTTCAGGATATTGATAGTCTTCAAAGAGCTGTGAAAGCAATTCTATAACATGATTTTGTTTTATAGTGAAAGAAAAATAATCTTTTAAAATTCTGCGAGTATGAACATCAATTATAGATAGTAAATAAGCATTTTTACCAACATTTGGTACCCACACCATTTTAATATCCATCTCTAAACATTGCAAAGGTCTCGAGGTATAAACCTTTCTAAACTTCACGAATTTACGACCAGAACCACTTCTACTAATTCTATTCTCGAGTTTTAATAGACCTTCCTCTTTCATAATTCGGTACAGTTTTTTATGATTTATCTTGTAGCCATCTCTCTTTAAGTAGCTAGTCATCAGTCGATAACCACAGTCTATAAATTCGTGTTTTAATATCTTTTTAATAGACTTTACAACCACGCACTGGTCTACAAAACCTTTAGTTTGATGAAAAGTGGTTGTTGTGGCAGTATTTCCTTTTCGACCAAGGCTAGGCTTCCTATAATAGCTACTGGCAACTATACCTACCATCTTTATGATTTTAGCCCTACTACATTTATACTTCGCATAAATAATGTCTACTAAATCTTTCTTGGATCGGATGTCCCAAACTTTTTTTTTAAAAGCTCTCTTTGTATTTCCAACTCAATTTCCCTATCGCTTAGAAGCTTACGCAGAATACGATTTTCCTCCACAACTTCTTTATGCTCTTTAGATTTAGTGTCATATGTCACCTTTAAGCCAGCTTCTCCTTTATGCTCATGCTTTTTCTTCCAATTATATATAGTACCTGTACTAACGCCATATTTGCGGCAAGCCTCCACAATACCGATTTCTTCTGAACTAGCTAATATTTCTAGCTTCTGATCTAAAGTCCATTTCTTGTATTTCATATCTCAAATATATAAGTTTGAAATTTAAAATAACACTCCGAACTTATCGGGGGCTAAACTATCTACAGTATGATTATCGCGAATAAAAACCGAAATTCCTTCAGATTCTAACTTTCCTTTATAAATATAAGCCTCACTTGAATATTGAAACTGACCAATTTTTCTGAATTTATTATTTTCCATACTTTTCTACTTACAAGATTTCCATCTAAATATTCTTTCTTTTTTAAGTGCACTTTGCCAAAGTTACTAGTTTAAAAGATGCAAAAACACTTGATGAAATTTTTGTGATTTTTTTGGGCGCGCCCTTTCAGGTCAGGCTGTACACTATATCTTTTCTGGCAAAAAAAGCCAGAAAAGGATGCCGCTTCCATCCTTCGCGCAGCTGACTTTAAGCAAGTA
>CBDUEE010000403.1:0-1603 GCA_965366105.1 uncultured Flavobacterium sp.
TTCGCAAATCGATTCTCATAAAAATCATGGGCTGCAATCATGTTTTATGAATTTTAAGATATATAATTAACAAAAATAGAAAGAATATCACATTGTATAGATGTCATTTCGGGAATGTTTGTTGTTTTATCTGTTTTTTGTTGTCAATTCGGGAATTTTTGTTGTCAAATCGGGAGTATTCTATAATAACATGAAAAAACTTTCATTTATTATGTTGAATTTTAGTGCATTAAATAATTAATTAACTAAAAATCAACCAAACAACAAATGGCAAAAATTAAACACAACAACTTTATTGATACGGTCGATGAGGTATTCGCAGGAGCAAAAAAAGAAGGAGTTTTACATCTCTATGATGAAGAGGAATATTTAAACGGTAGAACATTTTAAAGTGGTATTTACAAATCAAAGGCTTCATACAGTTGGAATTTGTAAATGAAATTATTTTTAGCAAAGAGCTGTTAATCAGCAAAAAATGGCTACAAGCTATGATTTAATTAACCTACAGTATCATATAAATATCCTATAATTACAAATAAGCAAGCATTTAAAACGAACCTAAATCTAAAAAACATGAAACCTAACAAACATCTCACCGGTTTATTTGATCGATTGATTGAAGACAAAACCATGCATCCCACCCACATCAGCTTGTATTTCAGCTTATTTCAGTACTGGAACATCAATTGCTTCCAAAATCCCATCAGCATAACCCGAGAAGAAATGATGCTCAGTAGTAAAATAGGATCTCGTACAACCTATCACAAGTGCATGAGAGAGCTTAATGACAAAGGCTATATAAAATACATACCTACTTTTAATCCTTTTAAAGGCAGTTCAGTACTATTATTTAACTTCTCAGAAGCAGAGATAATGGAGCAATAACTACACAATTATAAATAGTTTCATAATATATCCCCATAAGATTTACATATCCCTTTTAAAAATTAGGATAACTATAGAAAGTTTAATTACTTTCAATTAGGTCCTAAAAGTCCTCAAGTACCTCAATTCCCTTTATATTTCTCTTGCAATTCCCCTCCATTGGAGGGGTGCCAGCAGGGTGGGGTGGTAGTTACTAATCCCAAAACGAATTTATTTACCATTTACAATCATAATTTCATCTATAAAAAAATAAAAATCTTAATTTTAGAACAAGAAATACTAAAAGAACCATATTTTTTTATTGTCACCTAAGTGGAGACCAAAAGTTCGTCAAACAAAAAAGTAAAAACTTAATTTCAAAGAAACTCATTTTTAAAAAGCCAAGCAGACAAAAACGAACATAATGACTCTCGTTATGAGATTGCTTCGTTCCTCGCAATGACTTTAAAACCCGATAACTAAGAAACTCTTTCTATGCCAATCAATATAACCCATAACCCATAACCGAAAACAAATACCTTCGTGCCTTAGCGCCTTCGTAGCTAATGAAAAACTTGCTAACCGATAACCGAAAGCAAAAACCTTCGTGTCTTAGCGCTTTCGTGGTCAATGAAAAACTTCTAACCCACAACCCATAACCGTCAATATTCCTCATCAGCAATTTAACCCCGCCCTTAAATTAAAAACGTAAAAAACAAGGAAAAAACAAAGTGGCAGC
>CBDUEE010000404.1:0-1591 GCA_965366105.1 uncultured Flavobacterium sp.
TCATAATACCAATAGTAATCAAATTCGAAATAAAGTTATACAAACTCAATCCAGCTCCATAACTATTAAAGAAAATTAACATCATTAATGGCGAAACATAGATCATGATTTTCATCATCTTAGCCATATCTGGCATCCCTTCCTGTTGTGGCGCTGCCATTTGTTGATCTCCAGAAGTCATTTTCATGTAAAAGAAAATCGCTATTGCTGCTAATATTGGAAACAAACTAATATGGCTTCCGTACATAGGAATATTAAAAGGCAATTTGATCACTTCATCAAAAGAAGATAAATCGTCTGCCCATAGGAAACTTTTTTGTCTTAACTCAAATGCTGATGGAAAAAACTGAAACGATGCATACATAAAAGGAAGCTGAATCAATGCTGGAATACAACCCGCCATAGGATTTACTCCTGCTTTGTTGTACAACTTCATTGTTTCTTGTTGTTTCTTCATTGGGTCTTTTTTGAATTTCTCTCCCAATTCTGCAATTTCAGGTCGCAATACTTTCATCTTAGCTTGCGATAAGAAAGATTTAAAAGTAATAGGCGACATCGCTATTTTAATAAGAATAGTAAAAACAATAATTGCAATACCATAAGAGATATAATCACTTAAAAAACCAAATAACGGAATAAATATAAATTTATTGATCCATCCGAAAATTCCCCAACCTAATGAGATAATTTTCTCCAAGTTTTTATTGTAATGTTTAAGAGTTTTATAATCCGTTGGACCAAAATACCAACTCATTTTATGATCTAATTCTCCGCTTGTAAAAGCTAAAGGAATATTAGCTTTAAATTGCTTTGTAAAAACAGTATCTATTTTATCGTCTTTCACTAAATTAACAGACTTAACTTTAGCTGTTTCTAATGGCGCTTTTGACAAAAGAATAGTTGAGAAAAAATGCTGTTTGAAAGCTATAAAAGTTGGCTTTTCAAGATCTTGTTCTTCGGTTTGTCCTAAACCTGCATAAGAAATTTTTCCATCTTTATGTTCAGAATAGATCTCGTTGTAACGATTCTCGTAAGAAATACTTTTTTCATTACGGTAAGCCTTTAAATCCCACTCTAAATCTAATGGCTTTGAAGTATTCAAAACCTTATTTAATCCTTGTGAACGAATATCGAAATCAATCATATAGTCGTTAGGCTTTAGAATATATTTGTATTCTAAAAATTCGCTAGGACCTGCTTTCAACTTCATAGACAAAACTTGATCTGCTCCTATTTTTTCTAAAGTAGGTTCAAAATATAAATCTTTAGAATTCAAAGTACGGTTATCACTAGTCAACAACTGAATGTTTAAATTAGCATTGTTGTTCTTGATTAATTCAACTAATTGACCTGAACCTTTTTTAAATTTCTCGAATTTTTTTAAAGTTGCTTCTACAATGTAACCTCCTTTGTTTGCAATAACCAACTTTATTACTTCATTTTCAATAGTAGTAACACCTGCTTTTGCAGAAGGAAGTGTAGCTGAATAAGCAAAATTTCCAAGGTTTTTTTGCAATTGAGCCAATTGGGTCGAATCACCAGTTGTTGCAACTGCAATAGTAGCATTAGCAATAACTTTAGCTTCTAACTC
>CBDUEE010000405.1:0-1588 GCA_965366105.1 uncultured Flavobacterium sp.
CGAGGACTTGTAGCGGATAGCCCGACTCTTTATAAAAAAGAGGCTATTGCCAAGAAAGATAATAGCCTCGTTTTTATAAAGGGAAACGACCAAAATTGAAATTAATTACTTTTTTGTGCTTTAGCCAACCATGATTCGTTGAGATTTCCGAAATCAATAGGTGTTGCCGTTTTTTGATTTTGTAATCGCCCAGATTCAAATCCACGGAATAATATGGTTTCTATTAAATAATCTTCGTTTACCTCATAAGGTGCGTACTTTGATTTTAAGTTAATATCAAACATACTCGCAGCTGTATTAGACCAAAAGGCTTTCCAGCCACTTTTAAGATTCTTAACTAATTCAAAAGTAGTACTACCCGTTTGGCGATGAATTAGTTTTACTAAGATCCTTCCTTGGCTACGGGAAAGTTTTTTTAGTTTAGCTTCAAATTCATCATTAAGATAGTGCTCTACTATACTAAAATATCTTTTTTTCTCTTTGCTCGTTTTAAGATTCGCCATTCCTTTATTCAAATTTGTTAATCGTTCTGAGGCTAATTTTGCATAAGGATAAGTTACATACACGCGGTTTTGAAGGATCAAGAATTGCTTTCTTGCATCAGAACTCATTTTATCCTTATATATTAATATTTCTGGTAGCTGAATGGTATCATTAAGTATAGCATCATTCTCTTGTAACTCATACCCCATTTTTGTTGTATCCTGAGGAATAATTTGAGCATTTATAGACATAACACCAAAAAGAAATAACATCAAGAATTTAACTATCTTCATATAAGAAATTTTAATTACCAAAATTATACATTTAATATAGAACTGTTATACCAAAATCCTAATTTAGCAAAAAATTATTTTATGAGCACAAAATCGATATTAAAGGAATCCTCTATCACATTTTTAGAGCAATATTTAAATAATGCTTCTCCAACTGGATTTGAAGCTGAAGGTCAAAAAATATGGATGAATTATTTAAAACCTTATGTAGATACATTCATAACCGATACCTACGGAACTGCAGTTGGTGTAATTAATCCAGATGCACCTTATAAAGTAGTGATTGAAGGACATGCCGACGAAATTTCATGGTATGTAAATTACATTACTGATGACGGATTAATCTATGTGATTCGCAATGGAGGTTCAGATCACCAAATTGCACCATCAAAACGCGTGAACATTCACACCAAAAAAGGAATTGTAAAAGGTGTTTTTGGTTGGCCAGCAATACATACTCGTAACAGAGCAAAAGAAGAAGTGGTTAAAGTAGACAACTTATTTATTGACATAGGTTGTGAAACTAAAGAAGAGGTGGATAAAATGGGTGTACACGTAGGTTGTGTAATCACTTATCCAGACGAATTTATGATTTTGAATGAAAATAAATTTGTTTGTCGTGCCATTGACAACCGCATGGGTGGATTTATGATTGCTGAAGTAGCGCGTTTGCTACATGAAAACAACATCAAATTACCTTTTGGGTTATACATTACTAACTCTGTTCAGGAAGAAGTTGGTCTTCGTGGTGCCGAAATGATTACTAAAACAATAAAACCTAATGTAGCAATTGTTACTGATGTTTGTCATGA
>CBDUEE010000406.1:0-1582 GCA_965366105.1 uncultured Flavobacterium sp.
AATTTTTTATTGAGAATCGTTTTAAGTTTTTATGTTGAATCAATAAACTATTTTTAATTTATGAATTATCATCAATTAGAGTAGGATATGTTGTGCTTTATAACTGAATTTTAATTTCGCAAAATGATCATTGGTAAAACAGGATTTATAGTCAGCGCTTGTCCTATTTTGTTAGGAATTATTGCTTCATGACAAGGTTATTTATTGTAATTTTGTATTAAATTTTTTTCAAATGAGTGAGCCATTAATGCTTTTTAAAAAACCATCCTATCCTATAAATGACTCTCTTTTAGAGTATTTAGAGCGATTTGATCGGATATCAAAAGTATCTATTTTTTATGATGATTTATTGCGCTTTTCTGGATCAATAACCGTTTATGATAAGAACAATCAGGACACGTTATGGATTCGAGTGTATTATAATGAATTTGAAAGAGAAGAAATTGATTTGAATTTAAAGAAAATCTATTCGCTTTTACACTCAGATGGTAATCTGGGAATTCTTAAATTTTTAAATGTCGATTGTATAGATTACTGCACTTTTGGTAATTCGAAACCATTTCGAATCAAAGTAAGGAATATCCTTAATGATAATTACACCCATTTTTACATTAAGAAAGCAGATGCTTCTCGGGTTTATGGTTTAGAATTAGAACACATCCTTTCGCCAGATAAAATCAACTTTTTAGTATATCAGGATACGTTAATAGAGGAGCATATTATGGGGATTCCTGGAGATGTATTTATAAAAACCTTATTAGCGGATTGTACAGAAACAGAAAAAGCCCAAATCGCAAAAGAATTTGTAAAGTTTAATGAACGATGCATGATTCGATTGCTTGGTGATATGCGGGCTTATAATTATGTTATTGTTCCTATTCATGATTTTGACCAAGTAGTCTATAGGATTAGGGCTATCGATTTTGATCAACAGTGTTACGAAGGGAATTTCAAAGTATATCGTCCTCAGTTTTTCAAAGAAAATTATCCAATGGTTAAATTGGTTAAAGACAAACTTCAGGATAGTTCCATCGATCAATATAAAGATGAGGAGCGATCAGTGCTGGCTAAAAGAATTCTTTCTGCTGAAAATCGAATTAAAATTTTATTAGAAATTATGGGCGAGGATGAACTATCACCCGAATCTCATTTGAAACAATTACAAATGGAACTGTATCGTTATACGAATGATTTGAATTTTAAAAAAGCTAAATCAATGGGAAATATTATGAGTGCAGCATTCGAATTTATTATCAGGAATTTCAAAAATGGAAATTTATTTAAAACTAAGATGTAGTTTTTTTAATTTTAGTACATAATCAGTACTATTTAGAGCGATTAGTTCTACTGCAGAAAAGAATAATCTACTAAAGATAAATTATCAGAAATTAGCAAATAAGTTATTTAAAATGAAACTTGAATATTCTTAAAATTGTAAATAAATAGTATTATTTTTTCACTTACTTCATCTAAAAATAAAAATCCCCAAATACTGCTGTAAATGAGGATTAATTCAATTTTAATCAAAAAAAAACATTATGATTTCTCTTCTTTGTTAAAATAAACAAGATAATAATACATT
>CBDUEE010000407.1:0-1568 GCA_965366105.1 uncultured Flavobacterium sp.
AATTTGTTGAAATTTTGTTAGCAATTTCTGGCAGCAAAGATATAGAGTACAGCCTAACCTCAATGTCATTAAGTTAAGAAATTACTATATCGCATCTCTCTGATTTTTAGTGACTTTTGGTTTGTTTCTATTTTGATATTTTTTGCGATTTCGTTCTTCGTGTCGGCCATTTCTAATTGGTATAGTATTTCTAAGGAATAGTGTTTTTAATTCGTGATGGATTTCAGTACCTGGTATGTCTTTCCACAATAATTCTAAAACTCTATTTTTCAAAAATCCATATGAGAGATTCGTATTTACTTTTTGTTTGTACAGTTTTCCTGCACTCTTTTCATCTAATTCAGCTTGTAAATCATTTACTATAACGGACTGTAAATTGCTGATAAAAATGCTGCAGTAAAAGTCTTGCAACACACTAGATGCTGAGTATCCAGTAAAGTTTTCGAGTTTTAATTTATTTTTTAGTTGATCATAAAAAGTCTCCACTCCCCAACGTAAAAAATAAAGTTCTTTAAATATTGATGCAGGATATAATTGGTTGTCCAGCAATGATGTGAATAATATTTCAATTTCGCCATCAGGCAATTCAACTCTTACTAAACGAACCTGTAGTGTTGCACTTTTAGTGTAATCTTTATCTTTATAATTGTGTTTATCTGGAGGAGATATTGTCACAATTACGCTGGTTTTTTTACTAGCAACAAATGCCATCACAACTTTACTATACTCTACTGGAACTCGCATTAAATAGTCAATTCCTTTTTTAGTGTGTTGATATTTAAAGTCAAAAGAAGGATATCCTCTATCATAAATTATTAAATCTTTAGGCTTCCAATGTTCAGAATGACCCAATGCTAATTCGCGTTCGGCAATTTTTAAATTCGATAGAACCGAATCAATAACTATATGATTTAGAACGTCATAAAAAATAGAAACTCTACCTTGAACAACAATGGCCTCGGTTTGATTCTTAGCTCGCCCAAAGGTTTCTTGAAGTTCTTTTGAGTTAGGGAGAGTCGTTCTAGAGCCATCAACTGCTAAAAGCCTGAAGCCTTCAAAAAGTTTAATATTCTTATTGCTTTTAATATAAAAATTATCAATGATTACAGCAGATAAAAATTTAAAAACAGTATGATTTATTTTTTTTCTCTTCTGTACAAAAGCACTAGATGTAAAGCTTTTAAAACTGCAATCCTCTAGCTTTAATTTGACGTGACTTAGGTAATTGTCGATTTCTATGATTAAACTCTTTTTCAGAAAATTTACCATAAAAAGAATCATAGAACCAAAAGGCTGCTTTCTATTTCTTGTAAAATCAGAATCACTCATTTTAAATTCTTGTATAATCGTCTCACTAAAAATCACCTCTTTTAATCTTTGAACTATCAATTCAGAATTACTTTTCATTTGTTTATGTATCAAATATCATACATAAATATAAGAAATAACTTACAAATAAACAAATTCCAAAGGCTTTAATATACTATCAATCAATACATTAAAACCTTAACTTAATGACATTGAGGTCAGGCTGTCCGTTATATCTTTGCTGCCAGATATTTAGTGGG
>CBDUEE010000408.1:0-1549 GCA_965366105.1 uncultured Flavobacterium sp.
ATAAAAGTATAAAAAGTATCTTTGTAATTATTAAATATAAAAATATGTTTTCAAAATTAGCTTATTCCGTATTTGAACAAAGTATTAAGGATTATCACCAATTTGATTCTGTAGATCAACCCATCAATAATCCGTATCCAAAAGATAAATTTGAGCATTTGTTGTATCATAAAAACTGGATTGATGCTGTACAATGGCATTTTGAAGATATTATTAGAGATCCAAATATTGATCCCGTTGCTGCTTTGGCATTAAAACGTAGAATTGATGCTTCTAATCAGGAACGTACCGATATGGTAGAATATATTGACAGTTATTTTCTTCAAAAATTCAGTTCTGTAGTAATAAAAGATAATGCGAAAATCAACTCTGAAAGTCCAGCTTGGGCTTTTGATAGATTGTCCATTTTAGCGCTTAAAATTTATCACATGAATGAAGAGGCTACTCGTGCCGATGCTTCGCAAGAGCATAGAGATAAATGTCAAGTAAAACTGAATATTTTGTTAGAGCAAAGAACAGATTTATCAACAGCTATCGATGATTTATTGACTGATATCGAAAAAGGAGATAAATTCATGAAAGTCTACAAGCAAATGAAAATGTACAATGACGATGACTTAAATCCCGTTTTGTACCAAAATAAGAAGTAATTTTTGGCAAATTCAACATTGTCAAAAACAGTCCAACATATAGCCGTCATGAGACTTTCCGCAATGGGAGACGTCGCTATGACGGTTCCTGTTTTACGCGCTTTTGTAAAACAATATCCATCGGTTCAAGTCACCGTAATTTCGCGACCTTTTTTCAAACCTTTTTTTGACGGAATTCCTAATGTCTCTTTTTTTGCTTTTGACGAAAAAGAAAGGCACAAAGGTTTTTTGGGATTACTTCGATTATTTCAAGATGTAAGAGCGCTTCAAGTTGACGCTTTTGCTGATTTGCACAATGTATTGCGTTCTCAAATTATCCGAAATCTTTTTTTAGTAACAGGTAAAAAAGTAGCAGCAGTCGATAAAGGTCGTGCTGGTAAAAAAGAATTAACGCGCGCCGACAGCAAAGTATTCCAGCAATTACCAACGATGTTCGAAAGGCATGCTGAGGTTTTTAAAGCACTTGGTTATCCAATAGATTTATCTATTAAGCCAGAGTTCCCTAAAAAAGCTCTTTTAAACGCTGAAATTACTGACTTAGTTGGCGAAAATTATCAAAAATTAATCGGAATAGCTCCTTTTGCACAATACGATTCTAAAGTGTATCCTTTGGATTTAATGAAAGAAGTCCTCGCAAAATTGTCCGAAAATAAAGCGCATACTATTTTACTTTTTGGCGGCGGAAAAAAAGAAATTGAAATTTTAGATTCACTTGCCGCTCCTTTTAAAAATGTAATAAATGTAGCGGGAAAAATTAAATTTCAACAGGAATTAAAACTGATCAGTAATCTAGATGTAATGCTTTCTATGGATTCTGGCAATGCACATATTGCAGCGATGCTTGGTGTAAAAGTAGTAACACTTTGGGGTGCAACACATCCTTTTGCTGGTTTTTCACC
>CBDUEE010000409.1:0-1545 GCA_965366105.1 uncultured Flavobacterium sp.
CTTTATGAGCTATAAAATGATTTTAATGTGTTTTTTTGGATCTAAATGAATGTTTTATTTGATTTATTTAACGAAAGAATTAAAATTAAAAAACGATATTAAAGCATTGATTTTCAGGTTTTTATTTCAGTATTGTTCTTTTTAAAATTAATAAAATTATTCTTTAAGAAAAAAAAACACATGAAATAGATTAATTACTGCAGTTTGTAAATGAAATTGGATAGTTAGTTTGTAATTGGTTAGTAAGGTTTGGCTATTTTTATTCTAAAATTATGCCTCAATTAGATCTATTTTATTTTAGATTTTGAATAAAATTAGAATCTTATAATTTCAAAAAAACAAAAGCAATAACCGTATATTCAAACAGTTTATTTATCTTTAAAAACTATTTAAATTCAAAAAAAATTTATGAAAAAACTATTAAGTATAGGCCTGCTTTTTTTTGGTGTCTTTATTTTTGCTCAAAATAAGGTGAGCAATTATGTTGCTGATAATTACACTAAAAAAGAAGTACACATCAAAATGCGTGATGGCGTTGAATTATTTACCGCAATATATTCACCAAAAGATGTTTCTAAAAAGTATCCAATTATCATGCAAAGAACGCCTTATAATTCAGGTCCTTATGGCGAAGATCAGCTAAAGAGAAGTATTTCTCCAAGCGAAACCATGATGAAAGAAGGTTATATTGTAGTGTATCAAGATGTTCGCGGAAGGTATATGAGTGATGGATTATACGATAATATGCGTGCTTTTATTCCAAACAAAAAAGGAAAAACGGCTATCGATGAAGCTTCAGATACCTATGACACTATTGATTGGTTGGTGAAAAACGTAGCGAATAATAATGGAAATGTGGGAACTTGGGGAATTTCATATCCAGGTTTTTATGCTACTTATTCTTTATTAAGTAATCACCCAGCTCTGAAAGCAGTTTCTCCACAGGCTTGTATTTCAGATTTCTTTTTTGATGATTTTCATCATAATGGCGCTTATTTATTGAGTTACTGGAAAGTAACACCATTATTTGGCCCACAAAAAACAAAACGTACAGCAGATTCCTGGTTTAAATTTCCTGAAATAGGAACCAATGATGATTATCAGTTTTTCTTAGATGCGGGTCCATTATCAAATTTAGACAAATTTTATGGAAAAGACAACGAATTTTGGCAGCAATTAAAGGATCATTCAAGTTATGATGATTTCTGGCAAAAACGAGGTATTTTACAGCACTTACAAGATATTAAGCCAGCTGTAATGACAGTAGGAGGTTGGTTTGATGCAGAAGATTTGTACGGACCATTAAATACTTATTCTACAATTGAAAAGAATAGTAAAAACTACAATACAATCGTTATGGGACCTTGGAGTCATGGTGATTGGGCTAGAAACTCTCCAAAACAAGTGATTGGTAATATTAATTTTGGAGATAGTATTTCTGGATTTTATCAGAAAAATATTGAAGCTAATTTCTTCCGTCACTTCTTAAAAAATAATGGTAAAGGAGAAAATAAATTGCCTGAAGCTTATGTTTTTGATTCAGGT
>CBDUEE010000410.1:0-1533 GCA_965366105.1 uncultured Flavobacterium sp.
AATATCTTAACGACAGACAGGATTTATTTACGCAATTAATTGGCTGAAATAATTTCCCTTTCTTTATTAATGGCCTACCTTTGCGTAGGCTTTTTTTATAGTATATTATGACTACACTTACAGATATTACAACTCTAGACGATATAAAATTACTAGTTGATACTTTTTATTCTAAAGTTCAAAAAGATGAATTTATCGGACCTATATTTAATGAAAAAATAGGCAATCGCTGGCCAGAACATTTGGAGAAAATGTATCGTTTTTGGCAAACTATTTTACTTGATGCACACTCGTATTCTGGCAGTCCGTTTCCTCCGCATAAACAATTACCTGTTGAGAAAGAACATTTTGAGCGTTGGATGGCAATTTTTTCAGCAACTACAGATAGTTTATTTTTGGGTTCAATTGCTGATGAAGCAAAATTACGAGCGAAGAATATGGCAGAAATGTTCAATTACAAGATTGATTATTTTCGTAACGCCACAAAAAATAATACACATTTCTAAGTACGACTTTTAAAAAAGAACAATTACCATGCGCAAACTTCTTATTGGTTTTTTCTCTATTTCTATTTTTATTTCTTGTTCGAATTTAAAACAAGTTCTCTATAGTAATTCAGCTCCGCAATTGAAATTCATCAATTCAATTGAAATCCCATACAATCAAGAGTTCCAGAATACTAAAATTGGTGGACTTTCAGGCATTGATTATGATATAAAGAATGATCTTTATTATATCATTTGCGATGAAAGAGCACAAGAAAATCTTTCTCGATTTTACACTGCAAAGATTGACATTACTAACAATCAGCTAAATGCGATTAACTTTCAAGAAACCAACACTTTAAAAAACGAACAAGATAAAACTTTTGGTAACTGGTCAACTAGTCCAGAAACCTCTGCAGATCCCGAAGACATTCGATACAATCCTAAAACCAATTCTTTGGTTTGGACTAGCGAAGGTGCTAGAGTCGTAACCGATGAGAAGACTATTTTACAAAACCCATCGATTACTTTTATGGATTTAAAAGGGAGTTTTAAATCCCAATTGAAATTACCTTCCAATTTAGAAATGCATAAAGAAAAAAAAGGACCACGAAACAATGGAACTTTAGAAGGAATAACTTTTGACGACACCTACAAAACATTATACACAAATATAGAAGAACCGCTATTTGAAGATGGTGACCAAGCTAGCACAAGTCAAGGTGGCATTATTCGATTGTTTCAATTTGATATAAAAACAAACCAAAACACAGCTCAATACGGCTATAAACTAGAAGCAATTGCACACGAACCAAGACCTAAAGAAGCTTTTGCCGTAAATGGTATCGCTGCCATACAGTATTATAAAAAAAATCAGTTACTTGTGATCGAACGTTCTTACTCTACTGGGACGCAACCCTGCACTATAAAAGTTTTTTTATGCGATTTTAAAAAGGCAACTGATGTAAAAAATTACGAATCCTTACAGAATCAAAAAGTTGAATTAGCGTCTAAAAAACTAATTCTAAATATGGATGATTTAGGGATC
>CBDUEE010000411.1:0-1530 GCA_965366105.1 uncultured Flavobacterium sp.
AATTAATAAAACCGCCAAAGATCGAGCGATTATTGAAAACATAATTCCTGAATTGCTTGAAACGTTAAAGACAATTTATAAAACCTTTGAGAAAAGAGATTTTTATAAAGCTTTTTTAAAAAATATTACACCGCTTTCCTTATTGAATACCGTTAGTAATGAATTGAAGAAAATTCAAAGTGAGCAAAACGTACTTTCAATCACTGAATTTAATGCGTTAATTCATAGAGAAATTCAAAATCAGCCTGCGCCATTTATATATGAAAGATTGGGAGAGCGTTACCGACATTTTTTTATTGATGAATTTCAGGATACTTCTGAGATGCAATGGCAAAATTTAATTCCGCTAATCGATAATGCTACTTCAAGTGAAACAGACGGCGAAAAAGGAACTTTGATGATTGTGGGCGATCCAAAACAATCTATTTACAGATGGCGTGGCGGAAAAGCAGAACAGTTCATAGATTTGAGTAAGGATCAAAATCCTTTTAATAATCCTGAAAAAGTACTGGAGCATTTAGATAAAAATTACCGTTCGTATTCTCAAGTAATTGAATTCAATAATGATTTCTTTCAGATGTTGTCTAATGAATTTGAACATCCAGATTATAAAGATTTATATGCCAATCATAGTCACCAAAAGACAAATGATAAAACGGGAGGTTACGTAAATATTTCTTTCATTCCAAAAGTGGAGAAAGCAGAGGATGCTTCTGAAGTTTCAGGAGAAGAAGAAGGTTTAGATAAAGTTGAATTGTTTGTTTTAGCGACTTTAAACACCATTCAAAAAGTAATTTCCCAAGGTTTTGAGTATAAAGATATAGTAATTTTGACAAGGAAGAGAAGTCAAGGTATTGCGATCGCTAATTATTTGACGGAACAAAAAATTCCGCTTTTGTCCTCAGAAACGTTGATGATTCAAAACGCTACCGAAGTCCGATTGATTATTCATATCTTGAAATATTTAAAAAATAATTCTGATTTAGAAGCAAAAGCTAATTTCCTGCAATATCTAGCTCGAAATATTCAAGACCAATTGCCCATTCATGATTTCATTGCGCAAGGAATGGAACAAAAACAAGAAGCTGATTTCGAAAAATGGCTGATGAGTTTTAATGTAGAATTGTCATTTCAGAACATACGAAAAAAATCATTGTATGAAGCTGTTGAGGTTATTATCTCAAAATTTCTAAATAAAAAAACGGGGAATGCCTACATTCAATATTTTCTAGATATCGTTTTAGAGCGTGACGTTCGCAATCAAGCAGGGATTTCAGATTTCTTGAATTTCTGGGATAAAAATGCAGAAAAATTTAGTATTCCGTCACCAGAAGGAAATAATGCAGTGCGGATTATGACCATTCATAAATCAAAAGGATTAGAATTTCCAGTGGTTATTTTTCCTTTTGCAGAAGAAGATTATAATAGAAAACCAAAAGACAAATTGTGGCTTAACGCCGAAGAAGAAGAATTTGGTTTGCCTAAAGTACTCATTGATAATAGCAGTGCGGTAGAAGGTTTTGGTGTAGC
>CBDUEE010000412.1:0-1511 GCA_965366105.1 uncultured Flavobacterium sp.
GGTAAAGGGGTAATTGAATAAGAAGGATTTATCAATATTAAAGTAGGTAGAACAAAGTTTAATTTTAAAATTTATCATTGCTATCCGAAAGTGTAAAATAAAAAGTGCCTGAGATTCCCTTATTTTTGTTTTGCGAAAAATAAAATAATTTATGGGACTCTTCAGGCGAAACAAAAATATTAAAAAACCAGTCATTCGACAAATAATTGACCTTGTTCCTCGATGGATGATTGAATCTTGTGCAAAAAAACACAAATCAGATAAGGGATGTAGTAAATACAAGACCTACGACCAATTTGTTGCATTAACTTACGGACAGCTAAATAAATGCTACACATTAAACGATATTTCCACAGGAATTGGGGTTAGCGAGACTTTTATTTGTGATTTGGGTTTAAATCAAAGTCCAGCAAGATCTACGATGAGTGATGGCAACAAAAAACGGGATTGGAAAGTATTCGAATCATTATACTACAAGGTCTTAAAGCATTATGAAAGAGTTCTGAAAAGTGATTCTCAACGTACTATTATTGCTGAAATTAAAGACCAAACAATAAAACTGATTGATAGCACCACAATTAGTCTCTGTTTAAGCATGTTTGATTGGGCTAAGTTTCGGACAGCAAAAGGTGGATTGAAAATACACACTTCTTGGGATGACAATTTGCAAATTCCCGACTTAATAAACATAACCGAAGCCAAAACACATGATCGCTATGGTATTGGTCAACTGGTTTTTTCAAAAGGAACTATAATTGTAGAGGATAGAGCCTATTTTGATTTTACGTTGATGCTTACTCGTATTGGTGCTGAGAATGTTTTTGTTACTCGAATTAAGACAAATACATTGTATCAAACCCTACTAGAATTAGAGTTGCCAAAGCAGGGAGATCAAGACATTTTAAAAGACGAAATTATTAGACTATCTAGCGCAAAAGCTATAGAAATAGGCATTAGTGAAGAGCAATTAAGATTAGTACATGTTTATAAAGAGGATGAAAACAAGGTTATTGAAATAATAACAAACAATTTAGAATGGTCAGCTAGAACAATAGCTGATCTGTATAAAAAGAGATGGGATATCGAGTTGTTTTTCAAAGCAATGAAACAAAATTTACAAATAAAAACATTCTTAGGAACAAGTGAAAATGCAGTGAAATCGCAAATTTATGTTGCTTTGATTGGTTATTTATTAGTGGAATTGATTAATAGAACGATAGCAAAGAAGACCAAATCTTTTTCAAATCTGGTTGAAAAAATCAGAATCTGCTTAGTTTATTACCTAAGTCTAAATTATGTGTGTAATGAAATTGGAAATGGGGCTAAAAAAATAAGGTCAGCACCCAAGTTACAATTCAGTTCCGACTTATTTTCAGCCTCTTTGTGAAATAATAACCTGATCATAGGCAATGAAAAGGCTAATTTATCCTTTTGTTAAAACTTTCGGATAGCAATGTCTTACATTAAATCATATTATAAATTCCCGCATAACAGTTCGTCATGGGTTTAAT
>CBDUEE010000413.1:0-1500 GCA_965366105.1 uncultured Flavobacterium sp.
ATGGATTTAGCAATATATCAGCATGATAAATCAGATGCCATATTATATAAAACGAGACAAGCAATAACAAACTCGGATAAGCAAAAACGTTTTGATTTCCTTTTTCCCTCATTATCGAATGATCTAACAGTTAGAGATTCTTTTATGCAATCACTCAAACTGCAAAAGAATAGAGAAAAAGAAGCTTGGGTACAAATAGCTCTGGCCAATATTCATCATCCATTGCGTCAGGATAGTTCAAAAAAGTATTTAAAAGAGTGTTTAGATTTAATAGAAGAAGTACAACTTACTGGAGATATATTTTTTCCAAAAGGTTGGTTGGTTAACAGTGTGGGTAAATATTCCTCTGCAGAAGCTTTCCAAATTGTAAGTGATTTTTTGAAAGAAAACCCTAATTTCAGTCCAATTCTAAAGAGAAAATTGTTGCAGGCTACTGATAATTTAGCGCGCGCTCAGGAAATTAAAAAGGAAATAGAATAAAAATCGAATCCCAAATAGAGAAAATCTCCAGTTTTCATCATCTTGAATTATTGGCAAATCAAGTGGTAGAAGGCTTTATTTCAGGAATGCATAAAAGCCCCTTTCATGGCTTTTCTGCAGAATTTGCGGAGCATAAAGTATATAATGTAGGCGAAAGCACCAAACATATTGATTGGAAGCTTTTTGCCAAAACGGATCGATTGTACACTAAACGGTTTGAGGAAGAAACCAATTTGCGATGTCATATTATTATAGACAACTCTTCGTCTATGCATTATCCGAAACTAAAAGGCAATCAAAACTTTTTTGAGAACAAAATCGGATTCTCGGTATTGGCTTCTGCAGTTTTAATGAATTTGTTAAAGAAACAGCGCGATGCAGTGGGTCTAAGTGTGTTTTCAGATAAATACGAGTACTATGCGCCTGAAAAGGGCAGTGATCGCCATCATAGAATGATTTTAAATGCATTGGAAGGCTTGCTTGCAAAACCGATTATTCAAAAGACTACGGATACGGTTGCCTTCTTACATCAAATAGCCGAAAAGATTCATCGCCGCTCCATGATTATCCTATTTACGGACCTGTTTCAGTCTGAAAATGAGGAAGCTTTGTTTAATGCCTTGCAACATTTAAAACACAATAAGCATAAAGTGGTTTTATTTCATGTAGTAGATGCTAAAACGGAGCGTAATTTTGACTTTGATAATGCACCAAGAAAGTTTATTGATGTAGAAACTGGAGATGAAGTAGCCATTTTTGCAGATAATGTGAAGGTAGAATACGAAAAAGAGGTAGAAAATTACTTTAAAAAATTAGCTTTAACCTGTTCTCAGAACAGAATAAAGTACATTCCTGTCAGTGTAGAGGAAAGTTTTGAAAAAATTATGATGACTTACTTAGTTGAAAAACAAAACTTTGGCTAAAACGTTGAAAATTTATTGATTTTTTTTCAAAAAAAGGCTTGCGTAAACGGAAATCTATTGTATCTTTGCCACCGCAATAACGCAGAGGTTTGGTAGT